>NZ_JADBSA010000402.1:0-3723 GCF_020246945.1 Microcystis sp. M113S1
ATAATTTCTTCGCAGGAGGATGTCAAAAAAGCAGTTATGACAAATCCATCGTTCTTTAGTTCTTTATAGATGACGACCGCGTCTTTTCTTGAGATAACAGTTTTCGGATAATGTTTTAGTGCTATTAGCTCATCAGTCCATCCCTTAACAATCAAATCAGGTTCAGCAATAGTTTCTAGTACCATATCAATACATCCCGCCATGTAATCATGATTCTCTGTAATGTGTGACCATTGCTTATAAGTTAAACGAATTGGCAAACCATTTCGAGAAATTACAACTTCGATAAGGTTTTGGGATGTCATATTACTATCGCTTAGTAATAAGGGAAGCTCAAAGTTACTTTCTAGAGGACAAAATAGATCATCCAAGAGAAAAGCAGTCTGTTTGAGTTCATAAACGAAATTTACTTTTAGCTTTGGCTACTTTAACCCATCCTGACCAAATTGTCAACCCAGAGCTGCATAGCCGCTGCTTCGACCGTCAGAGTGACTGAGTAAGATACTTTCATGGCTTAGAAAATCCATTCATTATTTTCTCAATTTAACTGCCCGAATTGTTCCTGGTAACGAGCCAACAAAGCTTCTAGTTCTAGAACTCGCTGCCGTTCTCTTTCTGCGCGTTGAGCTTCCTGCTCGGCGCGTTGAGCTTCCTGCTCGGCGCGTTGGGTTTCCTGTTCGGTAGGAGTCAGTATCCAATTGCCGTCTCGTCCGTACCAGCGCAGCCACAACCCCTCAATGCCTTGACAATTTCCTGCCCAAAGTCCCAACCCCAATTGTACTTCCTCTAGCCACAACTGCTCGTTTTCTAGTCTTAAAGGCTGATATTTTCCTGATTTTAAGGTAAATGCCTGCAATTGGTTGCTGTAGCGATCGAACACCACGTAGTAGGGAATGCCTAAAATTCGTTCGTAAACTTCCCACTTGGTGGGAGGTTGGTTGATTCCCCGCACGGTACGCCCTAAATCTTCTGCTTCCGTTCCAGGAGAGAGTAATTCGATGGCGATGAAGGGAACAATTTCTTCCTGCCAAATCACATAACTCAGGCGCAATTCCTCTCCTTGGTACAGCCGCGAGACTCCCAAAGCGGCAAACCAGTCCGGCCGCTTGTACCATTGGGGATGGTAAGGGTCGTAGTAGAGATTTAGATCGCTGGCGATAAATACTTGTTCGGCAGGATAGTTAGAAGGTCGAAAGGTCTGGCGCAATAATTCGGGTTGGAAGAGATGAAATTCGTCAGGCAAGCCAGGTTCCTCCAAGTTTTCGCTGGGGAGGTCGTACATGGTTGGTAACATTTCTTTGGGTGGAAGGGACGGCGTTCTCTGGTACATGGGGGGAATGTTGCTAGTTTGGTGTTTAGTTTAGCAAGATAATATGGCATTCATGTCAATTTTAGACCCCTGAACGCCGCAAGCCTTGATGCACAATAAATCGGAACAGTCGTCAATTCCTCGTTCTCCATTGGTGAAAATGGCGATTCAAAAATGAAGTACCCCACTGGGGGAGTCTTACCAAAATCCGCCCAGAGGAAGTTAGAGACTTTCGGGATTAATCCCCAATTCCCTAAGTTTAGCCGCCAATCGCTCAGCTTTCTGTTGTGCTTCCTCAGCTTTCTGTTGTGCTTCCTCAGCTTTCTGTTGTGCTTCCTCAGCTTTCTGTTGTGCTTCCTCAGCTTTCTGTTGTGCTTCCTCAGCCGACTCTCGCTCGGTTGGTAACAATATTCCATCTAAAGTTGCCCAGCGAATCCAGACGGTTGTTACCCCTCTATATTCTCCCTGCCAACGAACTAAAGCTAATCCCAAACGACCACTGATTAGCCATCCTTTCTCGTTGGGTTGCCGTGGTTCATATAGGCCATCAACTAAGACAAATTCGGCAAAATCTTCAGGGTTAAAAGGATCGTACCAGAAATATTCAGGGACTCGTAACTTATCTTGATAAATCTGTTTTTTCTCGGTTTTGTCTATTTGGGCAGTACTTTCTGAGAGTAGTTCAATCACTACATCGGGGGCTTTTCCCTCCTCCCAAGTAACCCAACTTTTTCGCTCCCCTTTTGGCACGCCTAAGACGGCAAAAAAATCAGGTCCTTTGAAATCTTGATTTTTCAGTTGTGCTGTACTGAAATAGACGAACATATTGCCACTGGCATAACCATCTTCTCGTCGGTCTAGCCAAGGGGATATAGTGTCTATTAACAGATCCATCTGCCATTTATGCCTTTGAGTTTCCATGGGTACTCCATCATCGCAGGGAAGTTCATCTTGCGTGGGTAATGCAGTTAACTGCATCGGTTGACTAAGCGTCAGAGTTTCCATATTTCTGTCCTATATTTTGGGTTTAGTTATTTAGATTTACTAGATTTTTTGCCCTCTTTCAGACAAATACTACTTTAATTGACTGACTATAGCAATTCTAAATGAGTCGTGAACGAGTAAGGAGCTTAATCCCATTGTTCAGCTGCTTGTTCTCAAGGGTTTAGGGGATTACTATATGTTACATCACAATTCTAGGCTAAGACTCATTTAAGTAGAAATCATCATCCAAGAGCTGCTCAATTGAAAAAGGACAGGTGATTGGATAATCATTTTCTAATGGTATGCGAACGCCACATTTAGCTTTTTTTCCATCTCTAATTGCCAGCTTGCGAGCGTCTGGATATACTGAGGAAACTGCTCTTGACAGATAGGGATTGAGAGATGGAGTATCTCGCAAGCTTTTTTGAACTCGCTGCGGGTGTTCGTTGATTGAATCATACCAACTGCCTATCATAATATCAGGGGCATCGCCTTGTATCTTGAGCTTGAGTAAATTAGCCAACAAAACCATTAAGTTACTTTCTAAGGTTCTTTTTTCTGACTTGCCCAAGTCTTGTAATTCCTCAATTAAGTGTTCAACGTCTAGTCGTTCAAATTGACGATCTTTTAATTGTTGGATTGTCTGCTCAATCCACAAGTCAAAATCAGAATCACATAAAATAGTGGACATTTCTCGCAGTTTTATTAATGATATAAATCCGACAATCTTAATATTAACAAATATTTGACCGTTTTATCAAGTAGCGATTGCCTGATAATTTCCTTTGTACTATTTATCTTCCTTAACCTTCCTTTTATTAACTGACTTCTACATCTCTTGCAGAACTATAAACTTCTATTCCTAAATTTTTAGCTATTTCCTGCGCCTTGAAATCTACCGTCAGTGAAATAACTATCTTGCAGTTGGATTCTTGTTGGTGTCGCTGCTGATAAAATTGTACTTTTTTATCGAAAGTGTACATATCTGATTTACTCATGGAGGATTGGATTTCGCCAATTATTAACAGTCCATTTTTGATTAACAAATCCAATTCTATCCGGTCTGGCCTGCCAAAGACTTTGCCTTCGTCATCCTATTCAGTAACATTAATCACCGGCACTCCGAAAGAGTATTCTAAAATTGCTTTCAGAGCATCCCAGAAAGATTCCTCCGAGTGCGGTCCCCATATCGCTCCCAAAGCACCAACACTACTGTCGTAATCGTCCCGCATTTCCCTATATTGGAGAATTTCGGGCATTTCTTGGCGGATAATCGCTTTAATATCTTCGGTTCTTCGGTTTGTGTTATGCAATGGACGGGGGTTATAAGGGATGGAACCCTTATGTAGAAAGGCATTTGGCGATTTTTGTCAATTGTTTTTGATCTAGAGCGAACTAATCAATTAAGTCTCTTGCCAGATAAGGATTTA
>NZ_JADBSA010000403.1:0-3336 GCF_020246945.1 Microcystis sp. M113S1
ACCAAACAGACTTTGAGCATTATCTCGTCCACAACGACTATTCAGTTGACGCTGATATTCTAGAAATGATTCATTCTGGCGAAAAAAGGCGGCGAATGCCCCTAATATTGCGTCTTTCAGACTGTAGCGGGTAGCATTGCCGGCACTTCGAGGGTCAGTTATCCCAGCGATAACTACCCGGAAATAGCTCAGCATCCCCAGAAAACCCAGTTGTTTGACTTCCATTCCTGCGAAACCCACTGTTCAAACCCTTCACTCCATTTTGAAAGGCAAGAGTAAGACGGGTTCTGTATTCTGTGCTACCGTTTGCATTGGGAATTGCTGGTTGTTGGCAGGCTTTTTGGCTGTGATCGGTAAACAGTAAACTGAAAACTCAAATCTGATCACTGATAACTGATCACTGATCACTGAATCGCCCCTCTTGCCTCTGAGAAAAAAAAATGCTACGATAAAACTAAATCGGGCTTCTACGTTGGTGACTGCCTTTCAAGTTTTTTGATCTATGCTTGATTGTGATAAGGGAGCAAATAACCAATTCGTGTGGTAGTAAACCGAGCTTGTACTCGGAAACAGAAACGCGGAATATAAGTTCCCACCTGGTTAACCCAGGTCATAAACTTAGGTAAAACGGCGTAGCGGTCTTTTCAAGTTTTTCGAGCAGATCAGAGTCCCTGTACTTCGTTGGTTTTGCCCTCCTCGCGGGCCAAAAAAGCTCTGATTTATATTTTTTCTAGGTTAAAGACTGCTGTTTTCGGTAACGCTTGTCACCGCTAAATTGTGACAATCCGGACTACACTAGGGAGAAATTTATGAATTATTGTTAAGCAATGACTGAAAAACAGCCAAGAGTTGTTATCATCGGCGGCGGATTTGCGGGTTTATACACGGCCAAAGCCCTAAAAAACGCCCCCGTTCATGTTAACCTCATCGATAAGCGAAATTTCCATCTTTTTCAGCCCCTCCTCTATCAAGTCGCTACTGGGGCGCTCTCTCCGGCCGATATCTCCTCACCTTTGCGCTTAATCCTACGGGGCCATGAGAATACAGATATTCTCCTCGATCAGGCCATCGATATCGATCCAGTTAAGGGAGAAGTGATCTTGAAAGATCACCCGCCGATCGCCTACGATCAGTTAGTTATTGCCACGGGAGTCAGTCATCACTATTTTGGCAATGATCAATGGCAACCCTACGCTCCCGGGTTAAAAACCATTGAAGACGCAGTAGAAATGCGTCGTCGCATCTATCTCGCTTTCGAGAAGGCCGAGAAAGAAATCGATACCGAAAAGCGGCAAGCTTTATTAACTTTTGTTATTGTCGGTGGCGGACCGACGGGGGTAGAATTAGCAGGTGCGATCGCCGAAATTGCCCACGGTGCGCTTAGGTCGGATTTTCACCAGATTAACCCCACAGAAGCGAAAATTTTGCTCTTAGAAGGGATGGATCGAGTATTACCTCCCTATGCCCCCGATTTATCCGCTAAAGCTGCCGCTTCTCTCACAAAATTAGGGGTGACAGTGCAAACTAACAGCATCGTTACCAATATTGTTGAAGGTTGTGTCAGCGTCCGTCAGGGAGAAAAGACGACAGAAATCGCCGCCGAGACAATTTTATGGGCAGCAGGGGTAAAAGCATCGAGAATGGGGCGAATTTTGGCCGAAAGAACCGGGGTAAATCTTGATCGCGTCGGCCGGGTAATCGTCGAACCGGATTTAAGTATCGCCGGTTATGCCAATATTTTTGTGATCGGGGATCTGGCTAATTTTGCCCATCAGGGAGATAAACCTTTACCCGGAATTGCCCCCGTGGCCATGCAGGAGGGCGAATATCTAGCGAATTTATTAATTTCTCGCCTAAAAGGGCAAACTATTCCACCTTTTCATTATATCGATCGAGGTAGTCTGGCAGTTATCGGCCAAAATGCGGCCGTGGTTGATTTGGGATTTGTCAAGTTTTCCGGGTTCATCGCTTGGTTAGTCTGGGTTTGGGCCCATATTTACTATCTGATCGAATTTGATAATAAATTAGTGGTGATGGTGCAATGGGGTTGGAATTATTTTACCCGCGGTCGTGGCGCTCGTTTGATTACGGGAGAGGGGCAAAATTTAGCCTCGGGACAATTGCCGCAAAATAACGGCCAAAATAATAATCTAGCCGTTTCTAACCAGACGGAAACTCTCTCTCCACCGATTGTGAAAGTGTGAAAAAAATAGCCGTGATTATCTAGTTATCAGTTAGCAGGTAAGAACAATCGATCGATAATGAAAATAGAACGTCCTAACAGTCTAAAAATTACCCCAGAGGAAAGCCAAGAATTAGAATATTTACGAGTTACAATTGAACGAGCGATCAAAGATGGTGTGATCACAAGAATAGAATTTGAATCGATTAAAATGCTCATGTTTTCTAACAAGAAAAACAATCCCGACCAAATCCTTCGTCAGGTGACACTCTATCGCAACTTAGTCGTTGAAAAACTGAATAATAGCGAACTAACTTTTGAATCTCCTCAATAGGGCGAAATCCTGTTGTCTTGTCTTATTCTTTTTTGTCGCTACCGGGAAAAGCTCGACCTTGAATATTTTCTAAAGCTGAAACTGCCGCCCTAGAACCAGCGATAATATCTCGTTCTTCTCCCCCTAAATATAAGCGGCCAAAACTGCCCACGGAAGTAACGTGTAGGATATTAATTAAAGCGGCTTTTTCGGCCTGATTAGCGGCCAGGGAAGCGTAGGCGGCTGGCTGCACTTCTAGAACATATAAAGTCTGTCCTGCCATTAACATCATACCCCGAGAACTACGGTTAATTAATTGGGCTTGGTAAGCGTCAATGTTGCGAATAATTTGGCTGGAGACAATTTGCGGTTTCAGACAATCGCGCTGACTAACGCCTAAATACTGCAAAATTGCCTGACCGGCCGCCCTTACCTCTCCCTGACTGCTAGAATGGAGTTCTAAGAGTCCATAGAGTCGTTCTACGAATAGAACCCCCGGACGAACCACGGCGGATTTGAGGGCAATATCGGTGATGCGATTAATCTCGATGCCGGGGGAAATTTCAATCCAGAGGGAAGAATCCCCGGGTAGGGGTAAAAATCCTTGGGCGACTGTACCGATGTAAGCAGCGTGTTGAAGCTGTAAATTGTCAAGATAAACGTAACTGCGAAGTTCTACACCCAAGCTAATTTCTCCCTCTTTCTGTCCTCTGGCAAATCCCCATTCCAACCCCGGAGCGACGATTAATCAATCCTTAATTAGGGCTTAGGCATTACCATGTTTAACTATAGTATAGAATTAGTGGCCTTTAAATTTACCTGGGGAGAAGCGGTAAAAAAA
>NZ_JADBSA010000404.1:0-15140 GCF_020246945.1 Microcystis sp. M113S1
TCAGGTGGTCAATTACCTAATTTTCAGGGAAAAAGTCCCTGAATTTTCCCCCCAATCACTCCAATGGTTGGCACTTTTTGAGGGAAAAAAAGTCTAAAAGTCTTACCCAACAAGGTTTTTAGATTTATTCAGCAAACCCTATTTATTCTCCCCAGTCCCAATTCTGGTGCAGTTTAAGAAGTAATTTGGATAGTCAACAGCTTGCCCACTTTGCGGGGGTATTACCCTGGTTAATACCCCCTATTTTTGCTCCGGTATAGTGTTAAGCTTCTCCTGTGATTGATAAACCTTCTACCCAAACGTAGGGACAAACACCACTGGGAGTGATAACTGCTTCTGGTTCCAGATAAACAATCGATTTCAGCAGTGTTAAAATATCTCCGGCTACGGTAGCGGAATCGATGCTAACGCGCTCATTTTTGTTAACTAACCAACCATCAAACGGCAAAGAGAAGGAACCTTGTAGAGAATTAACTCCTGCATGAAGTGCCTGTAAACTATCAATTAAAACCACATTTTCTGCTGTTTCCAAAGAATAGCTCTTTGGTTGATTAGCACTAGCAAAAACGTGATAAAAATGGGGACTAACCGTTACTTTTGACCCAATGTTACCGTTGCCAGTGGGTTCCGTATTCATCCGTTTAGCGGTAATCGTGCTATGGAGAAAATTACTCAAAATCCCCTCTTTAATTAATTCCACACGATGGGTGGGAGTGCCTTCACTATCAAAAGTTTCGGCGGCAACATTAGCCGGATGGAGGGCATCATCGCACAAATTTAAGGCAGTGGCTGCGATTTGTGTTCCTAGGGATTCTGGAGTAGAAAGACTCTGTTTATCAAGGACATTTTGGGCATTAAACAGATTAGAAAATGCTCCCATTAGACTCAAAAAGGCGCGAGGGGCAAAAACCACCAAATATTTACCCGTGATAATCGGTTGATAGTCCAGATGGCTAACAGTTTTGGTAATCGCTTCCTCGATGCAACCATCGATATCTAATTTTTCCAGGCCCGGACTGACCCGAAAAGCGCCGGCGCTGCGGGGTTTTTTGCCTTCCTGTTCGGTTTTGGTGTATAAATACACACTGGCATAACTACGCGCTTCCTGACGCATTGCCCCGTCGCTATTGAGATAAAAACGTCTGACCTGCTGTTGTCCCAAACCGTTATAGGGAACACTGGCAATAGCCGGATGGGCCGCTAGTAAAGATTTTTCGGCGGCTAATAACTTATCGATGAGAGTGGATACAGCTGCTTGATTAGACATTTCGCTGGCCACTTCTGTGGTAGGTGCAGTGGCCGCGGGACTAAAATCGGGGACATTTTCCTTAACACCAAAAAAGCTGGCTTCTTGGGCGGTTTTCAGGGCTAATTGCAGTCCCACCGGGTCCACATCGGTGGTCGAGGTGACACCAACTTGATTATCCCGATTCCAGACGCGAACGATAACGCTGGAACGATTGGAAGCTTGTACCTGTTTGGGTTCCCCTTGAAACACATCCACATCGGTTTCATCGACAGAAGAACCATAGATGTCGTATTTAGCAATTCCTAAAGCTTGGGCGCTAGAATTAGCGATTTGGGCGATATCTTCAACTTTTGGCATAGATTTAGGGGTGGTTAGGGTTTGGGGGTTGGGGGTTGGGGTGATGGGGAGAATAAATAAAAGCTGAATCCTGTCTCCTGACGGCTGATAGCTATACTTAGCCTAAATTGGCTAAATTAGGCCAGGTGGTGACAATAAAGACGATAACGGCGGCCGTAGCCAGCATAGCTTTAGCAACGTGACCGATAACTGTACCGACGACGATACCGACACAGACTTTTAGGGATTGTTGCAAACGGGGGGTTAATTCTAAATCGCGACGATAGGCGTATTCTCCCAAAAAAGCCCCCACCACCGGACCGATAAATAAGCCGATAATTGGGCCGCCAATGGGTAAAGCGGGTAAAAGCCCGAATATTCCCGCTAATAAGCCCACTACTAGCCCGATTTGACTCCAATTGCTGGCCCCAACTTTTTGGGCGCCGAGATAACTAGCGAGGAATTCCACCCCCAGACTGAGGAGAAGGATAACAAAGGCCACGGCTAAAGCGACCCCCATCCCCGCGAATTTGGTGACAAAACCCCATACCAGCATGGCGATTAAAATCAAACTCATGCCGGGGACAGCGGGCAGCAGTTCGCCAATTATCCCCACTATCATGATGGCAATGAGGAAATAGTAGAGGATTACTAAAGCCATGATTAACGACCGCCAACGGTAATAGAATCTACTTTTAAATGGGGTTGACCAACGGTGACATAAACGCTACCACTGACGGAACCGCAAAAACCCGCCGCTAGACCTAAATCTTGGGAACACATAGAGATTTTATTCATAATCTCCTTAGCTGAACCGATTAAAGTCGCGCCTTTCAGGGGTTTAGTCAGGTTGCCGTTTTCGATAAGATAAGCTTCCTCGACGGCGAAATTAAATTCCCCCGTGGCCCCCACACTACCACCGCCCATTTTTTTGCAATAAATGCCTTTATCAATGGAATTAAAGAGATTATCGAGGGTATATTCCCCGGGAGCGATGTAGGTATTCCGCATCCGACTAGCGGCGGCATAGGTGTAGTTTTGACGGCGACCGCTACCTGTGCGCGGATGACCGGTTTTCATTGAACCAGTGCGATCGGCAATGAAGTTTTTTAGGATACCATTTTCAATTAGGAGAGTACGCTGGGCCGGCATTCCCTCATCGTCCATATCGATAGTACCGAAAGCTTTATCGGATAATCCTTCGTCCCAAGCCGTCAGGTTTTCGTGGGCGATTTTTTCGCCTTTTTTATCGAGAAAGGGCGTGGTTTTTTGTTCGATTTGGGTAGTTTCTAGCAAATGACCACAAGCTTCGTGGAAGATAACACCGCCAAATTCATTGGCCATGACGATGGGATAACTGCCGGATTCTACATAGTCAGCGTAAAGCATTTTACCCGCCGATGCGGCCACTTCTGCCGCCGCTTCCTGGGCATTCCACGTCCGCAGAAAATCGGGATTACTGGTACTACCCAACCGTTTACCAATGCTAGAACGATTGGTCCCATCGGCACAGAGGAGATTATAGCCCACCGATTGGGTGAGGCGAATATCCCGGGCAAAAGTGCCATCACTAGCGGCAACTAAAACTTCTTGCCAATCGCGAAAATAAGCGGCGCGACGAGATTGGACGTGAGAGGCTTTCTGATTGAGTTGAAGGTTAGCATTTAGCAGAATATCACCCATTTCTCCCAAAGAACTGCAATTATTCAGCCAAATATCTTTATTTTTGACCGTGGCATAATCCCGGAACATTTCCAGATTGATTTCGGGAATATACGCGTTAGGACCGGGTAGGTTTAAACCGAGAATCGATAAACCTTTTTCTAGGGCATTTTTTAAGCCTTGGAAGCTTAAATCGTTGGTACTGACATAACAATCAGCTTTACCGCGAAAAAGGCGGATTCCTGCCCCTGTAGATAGTTTCGGTGAGAGACTGGTGATGGTGTCATCTTCGGCTAAACAACTGATATAGTTGACTCTTTCCAGGAAAAATTCGATAAAAGTCGCCCCAGCAGCCCGTCCCAGTCCGAGGAGGGTAGATAAAGGGGCCGCCCAAGAGCTATCAAAGCGCTCCAGACTAGGATTATATTTCAGGGTGGGGAGTTCTTTGGAGATGAGTAGAGTGGGTGACATAAAGCTCGTTTATCAGTTAATCTGCTGGTTTCTAGTCTAACAGCTATCAGTTTTTTCCGTCTGGGGGTGCGTGAGCGCAGCCCAACCCTGCTAAATTTTTCTCCTTCATATCTCTTAATAAAAACCTTGATTCGATCGCTCATCACCCGCAAGATTAAATAAAGAGCGACTCAGGATAAAAATAATGGCCACAGCGACACAATTCTTAAACATTTCTGACTTGACAAAAGATGATTATTGTGTATTCGGTTTAGCGATTTGTTTTCTCAAACAGGAGGGAGAATTGGAAAAAGTAGCGGTGTTAGAACCGATTCCCTCGGCAGCCCTAGAGGCAATTGTCAAAGGAATTCCCACTTCCTACGAATTTGCCCGCGCCATGGCTTTGGGAGAGGTATTTCAGGACGATAATCCTCAAATACCCAGTAATTTCCCTGATAATGCCCAATTATGCGAGAATTTTGTCGAAAGGGCGATTGCGGCCACTCGCACCTATAAAAATCAACCCCACCTGCAAGGGTTAATCCCCTTGGGCAGCCAAAAAGACGATTTAAACTTTTCCCTAGAGAAAAAACGCATCTTGAATGCTGTTCATGTGGTGCGGACGGAGGATAACGTCAAACAACATTCTCATACCCATAAGGTTTTGTAATCAAGGTGAGTTCGGGTTAGGGAAATTTTGCCGTTTTCCCTGATTCCGAACTCAGATGAACCAGTTATCTTAAGAGTGAGGTGTAAAGTTGTGATTTTGAGGAGTTGATGCCCAATTAAGTAGGGAGGCACAATTATTTGTAGGATGGGTTAGCGGTAGCGTAACATGAGCGGGCGTTGGGTTTCATACTTCAACCCAACCTACGTTCATCTAAAAAGATTATAATTTGTTTTCTCAATTTAGGATTAGTAAACCATGGCAAGTATAGAAACAGTATTAAGAGAGTTGAGCGTTGCTTACGGTATATATATAGTAAAAAATGAAATTCCCAAGACAGAGGATCCACAAAAATTTATAGAAATATGTAAAAAAGCAATTGTTAAGGATGATATAAATGAATCACAGTATGATTCAATAAAAGGATTACCTTCTTTTACTAATGCTCGCACTCAAATAATAAATAATGGAATGAAACTAGCTAAAATCATTTGTTCCCACGATGAATTTAACAAGATTTCTGCAAAACCAGAAATTAAATGGGTTGGCAATAGTCAAAAAAATGAGTTAATAGATATAACTGTTGATAATTTTGAGTTTTCTTTGAAAGAAAAGAGCAATATACTTAATAATATGGGGTTATATCAATTGATTAATCTTTTAACTGATGATACTCAAAAAAGAGGAATACATATATTTCAGACTTATGCCAAAGATGAATACAATCAATGGTTCGTTTTTACCTGGGGAAAACTTTTAGAATATCTAGATCAACATGGTGATTGGCATTATGTTAATGAAAAGAAGGGAGCTAGATCACAAATAACTAAAAACAATAATGATGAAATAAAATTTAACTATTCTGATCCTGTTGAAAACAAATCAGCAACCCTACCTTGTAATCCCCAATTAACTTATGATACCTATGAAAAAGAGACCACTGCTACCATAAGAGAAAAAACTTTATCAAAATGGATTTCTCAAGAATTGAGAAATCAAGACGATTATCTACAATTAAAAGCAAAGTGTTCTGAACAGGCAGGAAAAAGTCTTGTCAATTATTTAAAAAATCATTTATCTCCGAATTTATCAAATCTTAAAAAGTTATTGCAGATATTAGATCGTCAATATTATTATGCTAAAACCAATGATAGTAAACAAGAAATTTATAAAGTTCCTTCGGAAAAAGAATTTAATTCGATAATCAAAATCAGTAAAATTGATTATGAGGTTCCCAAATCTCAACTTAATATTATTACTACCATAGAAAACACCGAGACAGGTGATATTCTTCAATTGAGAAATGAATTAAGATACTCTCATGGACAATTTAATGGCATACCAGAAGCTAAGTTATATATCCATAATTCTCTTAATCAAGAGAGTTTATCTAAAATTTATAAACCTATTTATCCAACCCGATGAAGTATTATATAGTTATCATTATTAACTATATACTTTAGAAAGCAAAGCACGGATTTTTACTGCAATTCCATCAGTAAATTGTCTTTAGTAGCTGAATAAATATCTTCAAACAAATAATCCCATTGATGTTCTAGGTGTCTAGCAATGTGGTAAGCAAGCAAAGGTGGGACAGCATTACCAATTAGTTTGTAACCATCCGTAGCCGAAAGTGAATATTTTTCATCTCCCTTATTTTGTGGACGCACAAATTGAAAATCATCGGGAAAAGTCTGTATTCTCGCACATTCCCGCACAGTTAAACGTCTCATTTTTAACCCTGCTTCTAACTCATTAACTATCTTTCCCCCTAATTCTAAAGATAATCTCCTAAATTCAATATTACCGTGATGTTCCGAGCGAATAGTCGGACTTAAACCCTGTAAATTAACCTCGATTTGTCCCTGAGTTTTACCATAATGTTTAGCTTTTGAATAGCTTTTTTGTGAGAGGTCAAATAACTCATCTTCCGGTTCTGCTAAACCTGATAATATCTGACCCACTGTACTGTAAGTTTTAAGAGGATATATTGACTCAAACAGATTTAATTGATGCTTAATAACTTTATGGGTTGGATGCGGAAAAATATCATTATTTTCTAGATGTGCTATCGCTGTCGCTTTTAAATAGGTTTTATTTAAACCGATAAAGATAATTCTTTCCCTAGTTTGGGGAATTCC
This sequence comes from Microcystis sp. M113S1, assembly GCF_020246945.1. Lineage (NCBI taxonomy): Bacteria > Bacillati > Cyanobacteriota > Cyanophyceae > Chroococcales > Microcystaceae > Microcystis > Microcystis sp. M113S1. The sequence goes on from NZ_JADBSA010000404.1 coordinate 6,506, forward strand.
ATAATCGGGAGCAAAGAGAAGTTTAGGGATAACTATATATCCATCTTTACCAATGGCACTAAAATCATCTTCAATTATATCTTTAACATTAGCCAAAGAGATTAAACCTTTGACATTTTCAGCAATAAAAACTTTAGGTAAGGTTAATTCAATAACTCTTTTCATCCAATAATAGAGTTTCCCGCGATTATCCCGAAAACTATCTTCACTCTCGTCTAGTAGTTTCCCCGTGTGACTTTTATGAGAATTAAATCCCTTTCTTTTGCCTGAAACACTAAAATCTTGACAGGGAAAACCTCCCGTTACTACATCGATATTACTGGGAAAGTGAAACTCTCCTTTTTCTGCTTGTTTGACTAAATCTACAATACTACCCAAGTGAAATACATTCTTTTTACCCCTTTTTTCAAAGTAGGGAATCCAAGCATTATGGGCAGCTTTAGTTATATCATTAGCAAAGACAGTTTCAAAAGTAGTGCGCGGTAGTTTTAGCCATGGTTCCCGTCTTTCTACTATCCAATCTTGATGAATATTTTCATTAACACAGTCTTGGTGTACCCAAAAACCTCCCTCTAATCCTAAGTCCATTCCCCCGCAGCCAGAAAATAGGGATAAAACTCGCTTTTGTTGCCTATTCATCACTATTGATTTAATGAGTAATTTAATAATATCACACTGATAATCAACTCGCTCGAAAGGGATTAATTAAAGTTAGTTGATTGGATATTATTAATCCATCCTGCATATCTTCAGAGTAAAGAATATTAGCCTCGGATGCTAAGGCACTAGCTACAATTAAACTATCCCAAAAAGAAAAACTGTATTGAGTGCGGAGTTCAGAGGCTCTTAAAATAATATTGCGATCGAGTTGAATAACAAGACATCCATCGTAAAATTCTTGAATAATTTGTCTAATTTGAACTTCACTTATTTTAGCTTTTTTGGATAAAACAGCGCAAACTTCATTAATAATTTGCGTACTGATTAAGATATTTTCCCTGCTAGTTAAAGCGGCCGCTAGATTGCGTTTTCGCCTTTCTGCAGCATCGTTACACTCTGGGTCTATTAAAAGACGGTAGAGCCAGATATTAGAATCACAAAAATAAAGAGAATTGGTCATAATTATAGCTGATGAATTTCTTCCCGATTTAATTGACGAATACCTTTAACAGCAACGGGTTTCTGAGTTAATTGGGCAATGATTCCAGTGGTTGATATTTTTTTATTTTGTTTGATCACAATAACTTGAACTTCGCTGTCTTCCCTCAAGTCCTGTTGGTATTCTTCGGGAATTTCGATGATACCTTGTTTGATTTTGGCTTTAAATTCCACTGCATTTAACATATTGTTTCTCTCGAGCGACTGTCTATTAAGATTAATTATAACAAATCCTGGTTAATCCCAACATTTCCTTCGGCTCAAAGGTCTGCGGATTGGCATTGAAACTATTCTTTATCAATAGATTTATTGCGCTGGTACTCCCGAAGAAATCCCTAAGATTTATCCTTCCCTGAGTTGAGAACAAGTTTAGGCGACAATTTTATCTTATCTCCACAACCAAGCATAAGTTAAGCAATACATAGGGTTTGCTGAATAAATCTAAAAACCTTGTTGGATAAGACTTTTCGACCTTTTTGAAATCCAAAAGTGCCTGGCATGGGAGTGATCAGGGGGAAATTCAGGTACTTTTTCCCTGAAAATTAGGTAATTGACCCCCTCAAAATCGGTAAAACCCCACACCCCACACCCTACACCCTACACCCTGCTTCTAGGAAAAACTTTTTCAGCAGACCCTACATAGCTGATGGGTGAGAATGGGGTCAAAAAATGCGTGAGTAACCAAAACAAAATCCTTCGACTGTCGTACAGAAATTAATGAAAATTAAAGCGGAAAGACAAGCAAAAAGGCAAAGTTTATGATGTTGCAATATCTGATGGATGACAATATTGACCCATTTTATGTTAAGCAATTACGGAGAAAAAATAGAGATTTAGTGGTTTGGGCAATCGGGGAACCCAATGCACCAGAAAAGGAAACATTAGACCCAGAAATTCTGACCTGGTGTGAGATAAATAATTTTATTCTTAATACAGGTATGAGTATCAGGATAAAAACTAATCAAATCTAAACTAGGCTAATATTCTGGGATATTTCTAGACCATAATAGCCAGAAATTACTGTAATTTGATGGGCGGAGTCGGACTCGAACCGACATGAGGGGCTGCCTCGCCACATTTTGAGTGTGGTGCGTCTACCAATTTCGCCATTCGCCCTTGGCATTAGCTTTATCATTATAACCCATTTTTGGCCCTTTTAACAAATTTTGATAATCGGGGGAACTGGCCCAACGATCGATTTCTCGCGCGCGTAGGACGGGGAGGGGATGGGTTAACTGTTGGGTTTGCAAACCCTTTAACATTTCGCCCATTTCCGAGGCACTGACGGCATCGTAGGACTTGGCCTGATCGATAAACGCCTCTAAATTTAATAAAGGTGCGAGACTGGGGGAACCTCCGGCTAACTTCATTAACACCGACATGACGATTTTTGGGTCTTGAACTGCCAATAATGCCGCTCGATCGCAACTAAACTCGGCGCAGCGCACCCATGCTAACATTCTCTGTTGTAGGGATTGTGCTAACATTGTCCCCCAATTGGGCAGTAATCCCGCCGCTAGGACCATAATATTGGCTAAAGTCAGATAAACGCCGTGTTCACATTTGAGATGACCTAATTCGTGGGCCATTACCGCTTGAATTTCTGCGGGATTTAGCATTTCAATTAGGGAAGTGTGCATCACCATAAACGGTTTTTTGCCGCGCATGGCGAAGGTATAGGCGTTAGGAACGGGGTTTTGTTGAATGTATAATTGAGGTGGTTCTAAGTCGAGAATTCGGCAAGCTTCTAGGAGTAGATTATGCAGGTCGGGTAATTGTTTTTCTCCCACCAAAACACTAGCACCAATATTATTTAAGTAAAAGAATTCTTCAGCTACGGAACCTAATAAACTTCTCACGGCTATATCTAACCCAGGCAATTGTTTGAGGGAATTAGTTGCCTCTAGGTCGATGGGATGCCGAAAATCATTGGCTTTTAAGCCGAGTAATAACTGTCTTGATAATTCCATATTCTTATTCATTTAACCAAGCTTTGATGCGTTCTAAACTTTTCCAATCGGGTTTTCTAGCTAAACCATCGGCGATATTTTCATCCACTTCTTGGCGAACTTCTTTGTTTAAACTAACTAATTGTTGCACCAGTTCGATATGTTCTCTAACTCCGGCGGTTTTGGTTTCTAACATAGCTAAAACCAAATTGATCCGGTTTTGGGGGGAAACTTTATCGAGTTTTACGGCTTTTTGGGCGGCTTTTAGGGCTAATTCCGGTTTATCGGTGAGCATATATAACCAAGCTAAACAGGACCAAACGGCGGCATTTTTAGGAGCGCGATCGCTTAATTGTTTAAATTCCGGCAATAAACTGGCGGCGCTTTCTCCCTGTTGGTAGCGTTCTAAACCTTGTTCGAGGGTAAAATTGGCGGTTTCTGTCATTTTCAGCTGCGGGGTTAGTCAAGGAGCAATTTTAACGGTTATCGGTGTATTACATGGAGTTAGTACAATTCACCTTTATCTAGTATTTTAGCAAAATTTGTCCCTTTGTCAGCAAAATTTTAAAAGATGATGCCGCGTTCTCGCCAGATCATCAATAAGCCACTCATCGAAACGAATAACATCACTGCTTGTTTAAATTGTTGGGGACTCATTTTTTCTAAAACTTTTTGTCCTAACCAATTACCTGGCCAGGCCGCTAATCCTAATAATAAACCGTAACCAAGAAAGGGCAGATGTAAAACTCCAAAGGCCGCGTAAGCGATTAATTTGGCCACATGAACCACTACCATGTGAACGGATTTCGTTGCCACCATTGGTTCTTTAACTAGCCCATAGTTGATATAAAACAGGTTCATCATCGGGCCGGTACTACCGACTAATCCCGACAGGAAAGCGTAGATAAATCCCGAGGGCATAAAATACCAGGTTTTAATCTCAAAAAAAGGATTTTCTTCTTGGGGAAATAATTGTTTAAGCGAGGAGAAAACCAGAAAAATTCCCAAAACTAGCGGCAACCATTTGAATTGTAAATGGGCAAAGACAAAAGCGCCGAGGGTAGATCCCATAATTGCCCCAGGTAAATACCACACCGTCGAGGGCCAGTCAATGGCGCGCCAATACATTCCCATGCGTTGGACGTTACCGATTAGCATCCCCGTGGTCAAAACTGGAGGAATGACGGCAGCATCGAGAAACCAACCTAAAACGGGTAGTAGAATCAGGGGACTGCCGCCACCAGCAAGGGTACTAAAAAACCAAGCTAGACTACCTGCCAACATCAAGGTAACAATGATCATCGAGTTGTAAAGTTAATTCACAAAGAGTTACTTAATCTATTATGATATCTTCTTTTGGGTCTTCATCGGTATAATGCCATTCCACATTGGGCATAGCCTCGAAAGCTTGCCGGACGTAATCCTCCCAGAGTTTTCGCATTTTGGCTAGGTAGGGGTCTCCTAGGCGCAATTGTAACTTATGACGTAGGGTTAGGCTATTAGCTTCATACATACTCAAATAGATAGGCGGTCCGACGGAAATATTCGATTTCATGGTCGAATCGATGGAAAGTAAGGCACATTTAGCCATTTCCTCTAGGGGTGTATCATAGGTAATAGTGCGATCGAGAATCGGTTTACCGTATTTAGTTTCACCTATCTGTAAAAAGGGCGTTTCTTTGGTGGCTTGAATATGATTTCCCTGGGGATAAATCAGGAATAATTGCGGTTCTTCTCCTTTAATTTGTCCCCCAAGAATAAAGTTACATTGAAAATCAATCTTATCTTGTTCTAGCCAAGTTCTTTCCCTAGCTTGTACTTGACGACTTTTATCACCGATATAGTGGGCGATATCGTAGAGATGAGTCAGAGCATGGAGATTTTTATCCTCTTGATTGTGCAGATCTCTTTTTAGTTCGTGAATCACTCCTTGGCTAATCGATAAATTGCCTGATGTACAGACCATAATTACTCTTTCTCCCGACTGAGAAAAATCAAATAATTTCCGATAGGCCGAGATATAATCGACTCCCGCATTCGTACGAGAATCCGCACCCATAACAATGCCAAAACGATTGATAATTCCTAAACAGTAAGTCATTTTCAGTAATCAGTAATCAGTGAACAGTAATCAGTGAACAGTAAACAGTAAACAGTAAACAGTAATCAGTAATCAGTAATCAGTAATCAGTGAACAGTAATCAGTGAACAGTAATCAGTAAACAGTAATCAGTGAACAGTAATCAGTAATCAGTGAACAGTAATCAGTAAACAGTAATTAGTGAAGATTGATCGGTGAATAATATCATTTAAAACTTAAAATTTAAAACTTAAAACTTACCACTTTAATCTGATAACTAATCACTGATAACTGATAACTGATAACTGATAACTGATAACTGATAACTGATAACTGATAACTGATAACTGAATTAAGCCATAACCATACCACCATCGACGTTAAAGACTTGACCGGTGATATAAATAGCGGCGGGATCGGCGGCTAAAAAACGCACCATCCCGGCGACTTCTTCCGGTTTTCCATAACGGGAGAGGGGAATATATTTGAGAATTTCATCTGCTTTGAGGTCATGAGTCATATCGGTTTCAATAAAGCCGGGGGCCACGGCATTAACAGTGATGCCTCGACTGGCAAATTCTTTGGCTAAAGTTTTCGTTAAACCGATGACACCAGCTTTAGCGGCGCTGTAATTAGATTGACCCGGATTACCCATCAAACCGGATACAGAAGTGATGTTAATTATGCGGCCGCTTTTCTGTTTTAACATCAATTTACTGACGGCGCGAGTGCAGAGAAAAACTCCGGTTAAATTGATATCGATGACCGCTTGCCAGTCTTCTAATTTCATTCTTAACATCAGGGTATCCCGGGTAATACCGGCATTATTAACTAAGACATCAATATGACCGAATTTTTCTTTGGTACTATCTACTAAATTATCCACTTCTTCGCTTTTAGCCACATCTGCTTGTAGTGCTATTGCTTTTCCCCCGGCCGCGGTAATTTCTTCGACAACGGCATCGGCAGCACTGCTAGATTTAGCATAGTTCACCACTACAGTAGCACCTTGGCTGGCTAATTCTAAGGCGATCGCTTTACCGATCCCTCGCGAGGCCCCGGTTACTATGGCTACTTTGTCTTGTAAATGCTGGCATTCTGCGGGTAATAGTTTCATAATTTTCTGCATTCCCCAAATAATCGTCAAATCTCAAGAGAAAACTTTGTCCTGATAACTTTGCTCAAAACACTTCATTATCTCACAAGCGGGTTAATCTGACCGAAAAAATGCTCAATGGGGATCGCTTTGTCTCAACTTTCCCGTGGTTAGGATCGGGGAGAATTGGCTGCCACTAATTGATCAAGTTGCTGCTGCATCAAATAACAGACTTTCTCATAACATTCGCGTACATAACGGCGATCCCGGGCCGCTTTTTTGCCGTAACGTTCAAAAATAATTGGGGGACAAACCCGCGTCTGTATCGATACGGGTAAGGGAATATTCGGCAAGGGACCGATAGCTAGTCCCCAGGGTAAACCGAAATAGATGGGACAGGTTCCGGGGTCAATACCGAAAGGCCAAGGCATACCCTTTTTATGCAATTCTTTTAATTGAGGATAAATATCGTCGAGGACAAACAGGGTCGAGTGAGCGCCGTGGGAAATGGCGGGAATAATCGGCACTTCGTACTGTAAAGCTAGTTTAACAAAAGCTTGATTACCAGCAAAATGAATTTTATTTCTTAAACTGTGGGGACGGAAAACATCGGTAGCACCTCCGGGATAAATTAAGACACTAGCGCCACTATTTAAAGCAGCGATCGCCATTTTCGGATGAGCATGAACGGCCCCCATTTGGGCTGCTAGACTAGCTTGGGGTGGGAAAACTCGCCAGACTCGCGAATCCATCAAACCATAGATTAAGCGATCGCTGCCAAAGCGTTGAAACCAATCATACATCATCATAAACATATCGGGAGCAGCTAAACCGCCGTTATGGGAGCCGATGAATAATACCTGTCCTGAGGGGGGAATATTTTCCCAACCATCGGTTTTGACGCGAAAATAATGGTGATAAAACCAATCCAGAAGGGGGACAAATTTTTCGATCACCTGCGGATCGCGATCCTCTAATGACCAACCGGTGAGGGTATCAGCAGGGGCCTTGGCCGCTTGTAGGGATAATTCGGCAAAAGTCGCCGTAGATGAGATAAAAGAGCTAAAAATCTGCATTGATGCCAAGTTGATAATTTAAGCGCATCTTATTATCGCAAATTTGGGTTAAAAAACCCATCGTTTGAGAACGGCTTTCCTTGATAATTTTATCATCTTTAATGTCTAATCTTCACAGTTGAACCAATTTTTATCTAATAACTGCTCTAAACTGTAAGGACATTCTGAGGGAAAATCGCTAGAAAACCCAGTTTTTTGTTGAACATAATCTAAAGCATCCTGATAGATTATCGGTAATTCCTCAGCTAAATAATTCTGTAAATTTGTCGTTAAATATTTTCTTAGGATGGGGATTTCTGCGATTTTGAACCTGTTTGGGGTGAAGATGTCTTTATGGTTAAAAGACCGCAGGGGACGCACTTTCTCAGACGAGGACATATTACACTATCCTTATGATGGTAGTAACCTGAGCCGAAACCATGAAGTTAATGAAGTTAATCGATACTGCTATACCCAGTTTCCCAATTGAGTAATGAGTAATTGGCGCTTTAACACTTTAGAGGAATTGGAATTCAAAGTAGATAAATTGTTTAAGAAGTAACACCCCAGAGGGTTGTTTCTCTCACGGGATTTCGCTTCATCCTTGATGCTCTATCTGCTCTGAATACAATTTAATTTGGTATCAGCAGAAGTCCCTCGCTTTTAGCGACAGGACTTCTGCTGATACTCAGTTAAATACAGTAAGAGCTTATTGCCTCAAACCAGAGGACGTCACAGCACTATATTGGTGACAGGTAAACTATACACTCCAGCGATTGCCAATTGAAAGTCGCTGACGGCATCGCCGTTGGTATCCCCGCAAAGGAGACCGCCGTAAAAGCGCAGTTGTCCCGCTTGACCTGAAAAATCCGAGGCACCAATAAACGTGAAACTCTCATTACCAGCGTTGAGGGAGTTGGCATCGATGCCAGAGATGTCAATAGTATCAAGACCAGTATTGAAATCGAGGATATTGTCTTGGTTTGCACCTTGACCGATTTCATCAACGGTGTTGAAGATAAAACAGTCCCGACCTTCACCTCCCGTTAGTTGATCTGACCCTAATCCACCGTTAAGAATGTCCTCGCCACCGCCACCAATAATGACATTATTGGCAGCATTACCTGTAATTTTATCATTCCCCCAATAGCCATTGATTTGGATATTGTTACCGACAAAAGCAGTATTGGAGAAGTTTAGGGTATTGGCACTCCAATCACCGACAATAGTTACTTTTCCTGTTACTCCTGTCCCGTCGATGGTTTCAATGCCACTATTGACATCAAAACTCTTGAGA
>NZ_JADBSA010000405.1:0-9978 GCF_020246945.1 Microcystis sp. M113S1
ACTATAACGCTTAAGACGCTCAGGATGTTTTTCTACTTCTTCAATGGCGGCGAGCGTTTCTGTATTAGGAATTTGAACATCAAAGGGAAAACCTTGATGAAAATCGACATCAGATAAGGCTGGATGCTGGATTTTTTGTAGCAGAAGCTGTTGTTCTTCGTCAGTTAAGGAAAGGATAATTTGAGCAAGAGAATCAATTAGTTTAGTATTGATTGCAGCAGCAGATTGACTCATGATTAAAAAAGTTATGGAGATCGATACAGTTGCCTGAATCTAATCTAGCGCGAGTTGGCAACCCCCAAACAAAAACAGGGCAGGCAAGACACCTACCCCGCTTAGGATGAGTTAGCAACCAATCCTACTAATATTTCTAATTCAAATGGCGCTTGAGTGCCGCTCCCGCACCCAACAAGCCCAATGCCAGTAAACCCAAGCCCGAACTTGGCTCAGGAATCGGAGTACCCTGCAAGTTCAGAGTCCAACCATTACCGAGAGAGCCACCAGAGGACATAGCATTATCCGAAATCGTCAGCCGCCAAGTGCCGCTGGATAGTTGGCCACCCAAAGAAGCCAGCATGGGAACCGCAGTGCCGCTGTTCGCACCGGTGGGGAAGTAGTCGCCGCCGGGGATGACAAAAGCACTACCCCCTGAAGCCGCCACCGCCCAGAGGTCGCCAGTAAAGGCATCATTAAAGCTGTAGTTGTTGCCCCCGGCGAAGTTGCTGTCATCGCCAAGCCCAGAGCCAACGCGACCGATCCGGTTGAACAGGCTCACCGTCGTCGCGGTATCGACGTGAGTGAGGGTGGCAATCAGATCGCCGATCCGGCCGTGGATCGGGTTATTGAGGGTGACGGTGATGTTGGTGATCGAGAAGTTGGAACTGGTGGGAACGGTAATAGTGCTGGAAGCACCTGTGGCGTTGTTGTCGGGGATGTTGAAACCAGTACCAGTTCCAGTAAAGGTGACGGCGCTGGCGGGGAGGACAGTCATTCCAGCGATCGCGCTAACTGTGCCAGCGAGGACAACACCAGAGAGAGAGAGAGATTTGAAGGTAGTTGTAGAATTCATGAACAATTTTGGATAAATTCCCCCAGGATTCTACCCCCCCCCCCGATTTTGTCAAGTATCGCTTTTTTATCGATTGCATAGATGTATAGAGTTTTATCTCCAGAAAACGGGTTTCTCAAAGAAACCCGTTTTCTCAGTTCCCCTGCATGGGTCAAGAGGGAGTGAGGTGCGATCGCTTGTGGAAGATAGGGTTTGAAATATTTGTAATGTTTGATACAAATCTCTGGATTATCTGTTCTTAAGATGAAGGCTGGTGTTGCTAATTGATCGGGAAAGAGGCCGGCGCAAGCAGATAAAAACCGCACAGAAGCTTGTGCCGTGGGATCAAAATTATTAAGCGGAGAATAGCCTCTGACCGGACTTCAACATCAAAGTTAGTAGGAAACTTGTCATCGCCTAAATAAAGTAACCCTTTATCCACGACACAGCCAAATAGGAAAAATACTTATGAGTTATGGAACGCGTGTTCAAGCTATCTCTCAAGTCACAGACCGTAAACCCCTACCGAGCAAAATTCCGCAACGTTTAGAGGCCTTGTGGGCAACCGATGTCTTTACCCTGAGCAAAATGCAGGCCAGTCTGCCGAAAGACGTATTCAAATCGGTCAAAAACACGATTTTAACTGGTGGAAAATTAGACGTTTCCATCGCCAGTGCGGTGGCGGCTGCGATGAAAGATTGGGCCACGTCCAAAGGGGCGCTGTACTATGCTCACGTCTTCTATCCGATGACTAACGCCACCGCCGAAAAACATGATGGTTTTATCTCCGTGCAGAGCGACGGTTCGGTGATCACAGAATTTACGGGCAAAGTCTTAGTACAGGGTGAACCGGACGGCTCCTCCTTTCCTAACGGCGGACTTCGCTCCACCTTTGAAGCGCGAGGTTACACCGCTTGGGATGTCACCAGTCCAGCCTACGTCATGGAGACGGATAATGGTGTAACCCTGTGTATCCCCACGGTGTTCATCTCTTGGACAGGAGAGGCCCTCGACAAAAAAACGCCGCTTTTACGCTCGATTTCATCGATGAGTAAAGCCGCCACCAGGGTGCTGAAGCTCTTAGGACATACGGAAGTCGCCCCCGTTAACTCCAGCTGCGGTGCTGAACAGGAATATTTCCTCGTAGATGCTCATTTTGCCCATAGTCGCCCCGATTTACTGCTCACCGGTCGCACCCTATTTGGTAAACCCGCCGCTAAGGGTCAACAGTTCGACGATCATTATTTTGGCGCAATTCCCGAACGGGTTCAGGTGTTTATGCAGGAAGTCGAGGAAAGAATGTATCGCCTCGGCATTCCAGCCAAAACCCGCCATAATGAAGTCGCTCCCGGACAGTTCGAGATTGCCCCCTTTTTCGAGGCCGCTAACGTGGCCAGTGACCATCAGCAGTTAATTATGACTTTGCTGAAAAGTACGGCTAAAAAACACGGTTTTGTTTGCCTACTGCACGAAAAACCCTTTGCAGGGATTAATGGTTCGGGAAAACACGTTAACTGGTCTGTCGGCAACGCTACCCAGGGCAATCTGCTGGATCCGGGCGATACTCCCCACGCTAATATGCAGTTTTTGTTATTCTGTGGGGCGGTTATTCGTGGTGTTCACAAGTACGGACCGCTTTTACGCGCAGTGGTGGCTACCGCCAGCAATGATCACCGTTTGGGGGCAAATGAAGCTCCTCCCGCCATTATTTCGGTATATTTGGGCAGCCAGTTAGAAAAGGTATTCGACCAAATTAGCCAAGGACAAATTGAGGGTTCTGATGCCCCAGGGTTGATGGATATGGGTGTCGATACCCTGCCGGTATTTCCCAAGGATCCCGGCGATCGCAATCGTACCTCTCCCTTTGCTTTTACGGGCAATCGCTTTGAATTCCGCGCCGTGGGTTCTAATCAGTCAGTTTCCGGGCCGCTGGTGGCGATGAACACGATTCTAGCCGATTCCCTGACTTGGGTGGCGGATAACTTAGAAAGCCGGATGAAAGCAGGGGAAGACCTCAAGACTGCTGCCCAGGGTGTTCTCAAGGAGATCATGGACAAACACAGAAATGTGATCTTCGGAGGTAACGGATATTCCCCGGAATGGCACAAAATGGCGGTAGAAGAGCGCGGTTTAGCTAATCTCCGCACCACTGCCGATGCTTTACCCGTGCTGAAGGCCGATTATATCGAAGAACTGTTTACCCGCATGGGTGTGTTTACTCCCGTTGAACTGGAAAGTCGTTTTGATGTCTATGCGGAACAGTATTTACTGGCCATCGAGGTGGAGGCGAAACTGGTGGTAAGTATGGCTAAAACGATTATTTATCCCGCTGCCGTTCGCTACTTGTCGGAATTGTCATTGGCGATCGCTAATGCTGCGGCGATCGGTATCGAGATCGATAAGGAAAGCGCCCAAACTGTCTCGAATCTAATTAAATTACTGATGGATGGCGTTAGCAAACTGAGTGCGGCCATAGCTAAACAGGATTTTGCCTCGATCGAGGAACATATGCAGTATTCTGCTCAAACTATCCGTCCCTTGATGGATCAGGTGCGCGAATATGCTGACACACTGGAAGGGGAAGTAGCTGACAATTTCTGGCCCTTACCTACCTATCAAGAAATGTTGTTTGTTAAATAACACGACCGCAAGGAGGGGGTGAATAGCTGGAAAAATGATTCGCCACCCCCTTCTTTTTAGGTCTGGTAGTTTTAAGTTATGTTAAGAAAAGTAAATACAAACGTAAAACTACTATGGTATTAACTCCGACAATTGGCAAAAAATCCTATAATCGTCAGGATTGGCAAAAAGGCTATCAATCCCAACCTAACGAGTACGATTACGAGGTAGAAGACATCGAGGGGCAAATTCCCCCCGATTTACAGGGTACAGTCTTTAAAAACGGCCCCGGTTTACTCGATATCGCTGGCACTGCGATCGCTCATCCCTTCGATGGGGATGGTATGATCAGCGCGATTAGCTTCAATCATGGGCGCGTACATTATCGTAATCGTTTTGTGAAAACTGAGGGTTATCTCCAGGAACAGAAAGCGGGAAAACCCCTTTATCGCGGCGTTTTTGGCACGAAAAAACCGGGGGGAATTTTCGGCAATGCTTTTGATTTGCGTCTGAAAAATATTGCTAATACTAATGTTATCTACTGGGGTAATAAATTACTGGCACTTTGGGAAGCGGCCGAACCCCATCGCCTCGATGCTAAAACCCTTGATACTATTGGTTTAGACTATCTCGATGGTATTTTGGAAAAAGGCGATTCTTTTGCCGCTCATCCTCGCATCGATCCCGCTTGTATCTTCGATAATCATCAACCTTGTCTGGTAAATTTTGCCATTAAAACGGGTTTGTCGAGTGCTATTACTCTCTACGAAATTAGTCCCACGGGTAAGTTATTACGTCGTCATACCCACAGTATACCGGGCTTCTGTTTTATCCACGATTTTGTTATTACTCCCCACTACGCTATCTTTTTCCAAAACCCAGTTAGTTATAATCCTTTTCCCTTTCTTTTTGGGTTAAAAGGTGCGGGAGAATGCGTCATCAATCAACCGGACAAGTTAACTAAGATTATTATTATCCCCCGGGATCCTAACAAAGGAGAAGTGAAAGTTTTAGAAACTCCATCAGGTTTTGTGTTCCATCATAGCAATGCTTTTGAGCAAGGGGAGAAAATCTATATCGATTCTATTTGTTATCAATCCTTACCACAACTGGATTCAAATAGCAATTTTCAATCGGTAGATTTTGATAGTTTAGCTCCCGGACATCTGTGGCGATTTACACTAAATTTATCAGAAAATACCGTTACAAGAGAATGTATTCTAGAGCATTGTTGTGAATTTCCCAGCATTAATCCTGCAAAAGTTGGTCAAGATTACCGTTATTTATACATCGCTGCCACTCATCATGCCACCGGTAATGCTCCTTTGCAAGCAATCTTAAAACTCGACCTATTAACGGGAGAAAAACAGTTACATTCTTTTGCTCCCCGGGGATTCGCAGGTGAGCCAATTTTTGTGCCTAAACCCGATGGAATTGCTGAAGATGATGGTTGGTTATTGGTAGTCACTTACGATGCGGCCAATCATCGATCGAATATGGTAATCTTAGATGCTAAAGATATCACTAATTCCCTAGGGATTATTCATCTTAAACATCATATTCCCTACGGGTTGCACGGTAGTTGGACTAGACAATGTTTTTAAGTTAATTCTGTGGGGGTGGATTGAAAACCCACCTTTACTAAACTTTACTCTTGATAGCCTTCTTGTAATAGCCAAAAACCGGCGAAGGATTCCGATTCAGGGTTAGATTGAATAGCTAAAAAATGCAGATTATTCGCTTTTTGTTTAGCTTCTTCAAAGTTTTTGGCTTCGTTTAAAGTCTCGGCATTAGTGACGTTGACGAGAATCCAGCTATCACTAGCACCTGTTTCTAAACGTAGCAGAGGACGAGAACCAGTTTCTAACTTTAAATAGGCCATTTCTAACCCTGACATCCAACCAGCTAAGGGTAAAGCGCGGGGAGAAAAAATAACTAAACCGGGTATTTTGAGATTTTCATCTAATCCCATCCCTAGTGTAGGCAAATTTTCTCCGAAGCTAATATCCCAATCTTTTATATCATTAAAAGAAGACAATTCTAGCGTAACAAAAGCCCATTTATCTGCCTTATCTCCCCGGACAGCATCGGGAAGGGGAACCGCATTTAAAGGAGGATAATTCACGGAAGCGGTTTTAGTTAAATTTTGATCATAACCAACTTCTTGAGGGTAGAAATTAACCATTCTTTCTTCTATCCATCTAGTTAAAGCATGAGTGCGACGACTAGGGGAAGCGGGAATACCGATATCCTCGCAAGCTTTGCTAATCATGTTATTCATCTGACGACGGAAAAAGCGAATTTTTTTGGGAGTTACCCCCGCTTCCTTGATAGCTGCAGTAATTGCTTCTCCTAACCATTGGGAATTAACCGTTGTATTAGGACAATAACTGGCATATTTAAATAGTGTATCGGAGGAGCGATCGATTGTTGCCGGAGTTTCACAGATTAATACTTCCCATCTTTTTTTATTATTTTCATCCACCACCGGCCGCGAATAAAAATCAAGTTCCCAAATAGTCATATTTTTTTCAGTTATCAGTTATCAGTTATCAGTTATCAGTTATCAGAACATAGGTTGGGTTGAAGCATGAAACCCAACACCCGCTCATGTTACGAAGTGCGCTAACCCATCCTACAAATAATTGTGCCTCCCTACTTTAAGTGTGCAGTATGTATTAAGTGGGCAGTATTAAATAGCAGCTTCCTACTGTCTTTTCACTGATTACTGTTTACTGATTACTGCTCACTGATTACTGATTACTGTTTACTGCTCACTGAAAAATCCCCTATTCCCGACAACAGTACGAACGCGGTAGATGGGACGTTTTTGGGATTCATGGTAAGTTCGCATCAAAATTTCTGCCAAAAGACCAAAACAGAGTAATTGTACCCCAGTTAAAAAGAATAACACGGCCAGGATTAACAAAGGTCGATTGCCGATTTCTTGTCCGAAACCGAGTTTGAGAATAGTCAGATAAGTACCTAAAATAATCCCCACTACCATCGATAACAGTCCGTAGAGTCCAAAAATGTGCATCGGACGGGTGAGGAACTTTTTCATAAAAAAGACAGTAAATAAGTCCATAATCACGCGAATTGTGCGATCTAAACCATATTTACTCTGTCCGAACCGTCTAGCGTGGTGATTAACGGGAATTTCGGTGATTTTTGCCCCTTCAATAAAAGCTAATGCGGGTAAAAAGCGATGTAATTCCCCGTAGAGATTCATATCGGCGATTAATTCGGCTCGATAGGCTTTCAAAGAACAACCGTAGTCGTGTAATTTGACCCCTGTTACCTTTGCTATCAGCCAATTAGCTATTTTTGAGGGTAAAAGCCGTTTTACCCGGTCATCTTGGCGATTTTTGCGCCAGCCACTCACGAGGTCATAACCTTCCTCTAATTTGGCCAATAATAGGGGTATATCATTGGGATCGTTCTGTAAATCGCCGTCGAGGGTAACGATGACCTGTCCCGTGGCATAATTAAATCCGGCAGCCATGGCGGGGGTTTGTCCGTAGTTGCGTCGCAATATTACCGCCTTGAGATCATCGCGATTTTTGGCTAAATTAGTTAAAACCTCGGTGGAACCGTCCTTAGAACCGTCGTCAACACAGATTATCTCGTAGTTAATTTGATAAGAACGCAAAATCGTGGCGATACTCTCGACGAAATGGGGGATACTGTCCACTTCGTTATAAATGGGAACCACTACCGATAAAGTCTGGATAGCAGCCTGCGGGTTTGGTTCGTTGACACTGATGGACGGTGTAATCGGGGACATAGTTGACTGACGCAGGGACGTTTTGGGGCGATTGTATCACAATTCAGTTATCAGTTATCAGATGCGAGTTGTCAGATGTGAGTTGTCAGTTCACTGTTTACTGTTCACTGTTCACTGCTCCCTGTTCCCCTTTCTCTGTTTCCTTTTTCGCTAAAATTGCCTGACGAAAACCTAAGACGACGAGAATATTGGAGAGGGTGAGGAAAAGTTCGGCGCTGCCGTGTAACCAATCGACGTTAGCCAATTCTTGACCATAGTGGATTTTGGCGTAGATACCGGCAGGAATGGTGATAAAAACGAAGATTAACAGCACATAAAAGCCAATTAAGGCTAAACGTGGCATTTTTCCCGAACGAGTGATCAACCAAAGAAACCCCAGATAGGGAAACAGGGAGATGGCAAATAAACTCTCTTTATTCATTGTTAACGCTAATTTTGCTGGAACGCCACAGCCACCAACCGGCAGCACAGAGGGTAAAATTTCCTAAGAAAGTCATGGCTGCCTGTAGGGTGACTAACCAGGATAAGGCACTGATATTATCAAAAAAATGCCATGTACAGGCACACATTGCCCCAATTAAAGCGGGTAACATTCCCCAAGATAACATTCGCCACGATCGATCGCTACTGATGTCGCCATAGGTCCAGACTAACCAGATCGCCACTATCCATTCTACGACACTCGATACATGAACCATCCACGTCGGTATTGATAAAGCATTCATTTTTTTACAGTTATCAGTTATCAGTTATCAGTTATCAGATTTGAGTTTTAAGTGAGCAGTATTAAATAGAAGTTTCCTACTGTCTTTTCACTGATTACTGTTTACTGTTCACTGAAAATACTCCCCATTTCCCCAAAAATTTTCTAGCCATTTAATCACCTGTTGACCTAAGCTAACATTGTTTAATCGATCGATCTCGCGAATGCCGGTGGGACTGGTGACATTAACTTCCGTGAGATAGCCACCAATCACATCTAATCCGACAAAATATAGGCCATCTTCTCGTAATTTTGGGGCTAAAGTGGCACAGATTTCTAATTCTCGATCGGTGATTTCTGTTTTTGCCACTCGTCCACCCACGGCCATATTACCGCGAAATTCTGAACCGGTGGGAATACGATTAACTGCCCCGATCGGTTCACCATTGAGGACAATAATGCGTTTATCTCCTTCTTGGGCAGCTGGTAAATAATCTTGAATCATTACCGGTTCTTGTCCCCATTTTGTGCTAATTTCAATCATTGAATTGAGATTGCGATCTTCGGGACTAAGAAATAAAATTCCCTCCCCTGCTTTGCCCCCTAAAGGTTTCATAACTGCCGCCCCTTTTTGGTTGACAAATTCCCTAATTGTCGCTTTATCTTGGGAAACAATTGTGGCGGGCATTACCTGAGAAAAGTGAATAGTATATAACTTTTCGTTGGCATGGCGTAAACCCCTAGTTGAGTTAATTACTTTGGTTTTTTTGGGGTCGATCAGGTCTAATAAATAGGTGGCATAAAGATAGGCAATCGTCACAGGTGGATCTTTTCGCATCCAGACAAAATCGAAGTTTTCTAGACAGGTTAAAACTGTCTCTTGTCTTTGATACCATTGAGATACAGCCACCCAATGATTATCTTTTAACTCCACAGGAACCAGTTCAATTCTGGTTAGTTTTGCCCAAGCTTTTCCCGCAATCGCACTGAGATCAGTGATGGAAGTCATCCAGACTTCATGGCCTAATAATTGGGCCGCTTCCATGATAGCTACACTGGTATCATGGCCCGGATCTAAATACTCGATCGGATCGATAATAAAGGCTAGTTTCATTAATAGTTTTTATCCTTAATTCTGCAACAGGGGAGCTAAACCACCACTTCTATCTAAAGCATGGATGTCATCGCAGCCCCCGATGTGTTGATCGTTTATAAAAATTTGTGGTACGCTTGTACGACCATTGGCTCGATCGGACATTTTGGCTCGCGCTTCTTCATCACCATCGATACAATATTCGGTAAACTCCACCCCTTTTTTCTTGAGTAATGCTTTAGCGCGGATACAGAAAGGACAGGAACTCCAAGTATAGATCTCAACTTTAGCGGCCATAAAATTTATCTGTTTTCTTTACAGTTCTTAATTTTAGCCGATAACCGAGCAGTGATCTTCCTTCAGGTCAGAAAACGCCAATTAGGGCGATTCCACTGATATATTGCTTTTATTTCCCATTTTTAACCGTTTTGAAAGCGAATACGGCAACTAACAGGGCGAGAATCATCCTCACTTTCCTTTACTCCTATTACCTCCCAGGGAAACCAGTCGCAACTATCGGGAGCGTCTGCGGGAATCCATTCCCATTTGAGAGTGGCTTCAATCCCATCTCGATCCTTGACATCCTCGCCGCCGTAAACGGACGGTGATTCCCAAACCTCACGATTTAGGTTTCTGCTTCTTTCCCTTGCGGGGTTCCGCACCTGCCTTAACAGATTTACTCTGTTCTGGTCTTATGGTCGCTCTACAGACTGACACCGCAAGTCCTG
>NZ_JADBSA010000406.1:0-12756 GCF_020246945.1 Microcystis sp. M113S1
TCTGAAATGGGGCGAAAGTCTGTGGACTCTGTGTAAGACAGTACATGGTTTTTTAACTGTGGTATGCGACGGTGGTGGAAGCAGAAACTTAAATCGTGAGGTTTAGGAATCGCCGCACTTTTAGGGCGGCGAGGATGTCAAAAACAAAACCCCCCACCAATGGGCGGGGGGTTTTTTAGTTACCTAATTCAAGGTTTAGCCGAACTTGCCAGCAGTGGAAGCGATCAAGAAGGCGGCGTAGGTGAAGATATAGCCAACGGTGAAGTGAGCTAAACCAACCAAACGAGCCTGAACGATCGAGAGAGCCACAGGTTTGTCTTTCCAACGAACGAGGTTCGCCAGAGGAGTACGTTCGTGGGCCCAAACGATAGTTTCGATCAACTCTTGCCAGTAACCGCGCCAAGAGATCAGGAACATGAAACCGGTTGCCCAAACGAGGTGTCCAAAGAGGAACATCCAGGCCCAGACAGAAAGGTTATTAACACCGTAGGGGTTGTAACCGTTGATTAATTGAGCCGAGTTAGCCCAGAGGTAATCGCGGAACCAGCCCATCAGGTAGGTGGAGTTTTCGTTAAACTGAGCCACGTTACCCGACCAGACACCGAGGTGTTTCCAGTGCCAGTAGAAGGTTAACCAACCCAAGGTGTTCAACATCCAGAACATGGCTAGATAGAAGGAATCCCAAGCAGAGATGTCGCAAGTACCGCCACGGCCGGGACCGTCGCAAGGGAAGGAATACCCGAAGTCTTTTTTATCGGGCATTAATTTGGAACCACGAGCGTCTAAAGCACCTTTAACCAGGATTAGAACGGTGGTGTGTAAACCAAGAGCGATCGCATGGTGAACGAGGAAGTCGCCAGGACCGATGGTTAAGAAGAGG
Organism: Microcystis sp. M113S1; assembly: GCF_020246945.1. Taxonomy (NCBI): domain Bacteria; kingdom Bacillati; phylum Cyanobacteriota; class Cyanophyceae; order Chroococcales; family Microcystaceae; genus Microcystis; species Microcystis sp. M113S1. The sequence continues at coordinate 881 of NZ_JADBSA010000406.1, forward strand.
GAGTTAGTGCCGCTATTGATTGCGTCTAACCAACCGGGTAACCAAACATCACCGTAGTTGGGATAGGCGGTGTAAGCGATGCTATCGGGGTTAGACAACAGTACGTTCATGCCGTACAGGGTTTTACCCGAAGCTGCTTGCACGAATTGAGCGAACACAGGTTCGATGAGGATTTGTTTTTCGGGAGTACCGAAAGCGACGACTACATCGTTATGAACGTAGAGGCCGAGGGTGTGGAAACCTAAGAAAAGGGAAACCCAGCTTAGGTGAGAGATGATCGCTTCTTTATGCTCCAGCATCCGCGCCAGGACGTTATCTTTGTTCGCTTCGGGATCATAGTCACGCACGAAGAAGATAGCACCGTGGGCGAAAGCACCCACCGCTAGGAAACCAGCGATGTATTGGTGGTGGGTGTAGAGAGCCGCTTGGGTGGTGTAGTCCTTAGCGATAAAAGCATAAGGGGGTAGCGCGTACATATGCTGCGCCACCAGAGAGGTGATCACGCCTAAAGAAGCCAGAGCCAAACCGAGTTGGAAGTGGAGAGAGTTGTTAACCGTGTCATAAAGATTTTTGTGACCGGCTCCTAACTTACCACTGGGGGGTCTGTGTGCATTGAGGATGTCCTTGATGCTGTGACCGATGCCCCAGTTGGTGCGGTACATATGACCAGCCACGATGAAGATCACAGCGATCGCCAAGTGGTGGTGAGCCATATCGGTTAACCAGAGGGACTCGGTTTGGGGATGGAAACCACCTAAGAAGGTGAGAATCGCAGTTCCCGCGCCTTGGGCAGTACCGAAAATGTGGTTAGCAGTATCGGGGTTTTCCGCATACACACCCCAGTCACCGGTGAAGAAGGGTAGTAAACCCGCCGGGTGGGGGGGAGTGGAGAGGAAGTTGTCCCAACCAACGTGCTGACCGCGGGATTCGGGGATAGCAACGTGAACGAGGTGTCCGGTCCAAGCTAAGGAGCTAACACCGAACAGAGCGGCGAGGTGGTGGTTCAGGCGAGATTCAGCGTTTTTGAACCAAGCGAGGCTAGGACGGAACTTAGGTTGTAAGTGTAACCAGCCAGCAAAGAGGAAAATCGCCGAGAGAATCAGCAGGAACACCGCACCTTGGTATAGGTCTTGGTTGGAGGTCATACCGATGGTGTAGAACCAGTGGTAAACCCCAGAATAGGCGATGTTAACCGGGTTAGAAGCGCCAGCTTGGGTGAAGGCATCTACAGCGCCTTTACCGAACTGGGGATCCCAAATCGCGTGGGCGATGGGACGGATGTTTAAGGGATCTTTGATCCACTGCTCGAAGTTACCTTGCCAAGCGACGTGGAATATAGTGCCGGAAGTCCACAGGAAAATGATTGCAATGTGGCCGAAGTGCGACGCGAAAATCTTTTGGTAGAGATTCTCTTCCGTCATGCCATCATGACTTTCAAAATCGTGGGCTGTGGCGATCCCGTACCAAATCCGACGGGTAGTCGGATCTTGGGCTAGATCTTGGCTAAATTTAGGGAATTTAGTTGCCATAGCTGTTTAGGAAATTCTCCTCTCTAAATAACTGAGGCTCTTACACGAGTGCTGGTTATTTCCTTTTTTAAATTCACCTTCTGTAATAGGAAACGCTTACAGAGGTATCGGTCAATCGACGCTGGTTCAGCCTAGTCTTGCCAATCCACCGGGGGACTGGCAAGCCCTTATAGGCAAGTTTAGCCAATCGAGAGACTTCTGGCCAAGAAGAATGCCCAAGTGGTGACAATACCGCCTAAGAGGTAGTGAGCCACACCAACGGCACGACCTTGAATGATGCTCAGGGCGCGAGGTTGGATAGCGGGGGCAACTCTTAACTTGTTGTGCGCCCAAACGATCGACTCGATTAATTCTTGCCAGTAGCCGCGACCACTGAACAGGAACATCAAGCTAAACGCGAAGACGAAGTGACCGGCTAGGAACATGATTCCGTAGGCGGACAGGGCAGAGCCATAGGAGTTAATGACTTGAGCCGATTGCGCCCAGAGGAAATCCCGTAACCAGCCGTTGATGGTGATGGCACTTTGAGCGAAGTTACCGAGGGTAACGTGGGTGACAGTGCCATCGGGGGCGACGGTTCCCCAGACATCGGACTGCATTTTCCAGCTAAAGTGGAAGATTACGACCGAGAGGGAGTTGTACATCCAGAACAGGCCGAGGAAGACGTGATCCCAACCCGAAACTTGGCAGGTACCGCCGCGACCGGGACCATCGCAGGGGAAACGGAAACCGAGATTTGCTTTATCGGGAATCAGACGGGAACCGCGAGCGTAGAGAACCCCTTTGAGGAGAATCAACACGGTGACATGGATGGTGAAGGCGTGGATATGATGCACGAGGAAATCGGCAGTACCGAGAGTGATCGGCATCATGGCCACTTTGCCACCCACTGCTACCACGTCGCCACCGAAAGCATAACTAGCGGTAGTTAGAGCGTTAGGAGCGGTGTTGCCGGGGGCTAGGGTGTGGAGACTTTGTACCCATTGGGCAAAGATGGGTTGTAGTTGAATTCCCGTATCCGAGAACATATCTTGGGGACGACCAAAAGCCCGCATGGTGTCGTTGTGAATGTATAAACCGAAGCTATGGAAGCCGAGGAAAATACATACCCAGTTCAGGTGGGAGATAATTGCGTCGCGATGACGGATCATCCGATCGAGCAGGTTATCGACGTTTTTGGCCGGATCGTAGTCCCGTACCATGAAGATCGCTCCGTGCGCTCCCGCACCGACGATTAAGAAGCCACCGATCCAAGTGTGGTGAGTGAACAAGGATAGTTGGGTGGCGTAGTCAGTCGCCTGATAGGGATAGGGCGGCATGGCGTACATATGGTGGGCCACGATGATGGTTAGCGAACCTAAGAGAGCAAGGTTAATCGCTAACTGGGCGTGCCAAGAGGTGGTCAGGATTTCGTACAGTCCTTTGTGACCTTGACCGGTGAAGGGACCTTTGTGGTTTTCGAGGATTTCCTTCATGCTGTGACCGATACCCCAGTTGGTACGGTACATATGACCGGCAATGATGAATAATACAGCGATCGCCAAGTGATGGTGAGCGGTATCGGAAAGCCAGAGACCACCAGTCACGGGGTTCAAGCCACCTTTGAAGGTGAGGAAATCCGAGTAAGCACCCCAGTTAAGGGTAAAGAAAGGGGTCAAACCCTGGGCGAAACTGGGATATAAATCCGCCATCTTGCTCGGTTCGAGAATGAACTCGTGGGGCAAGGGGATGTCTTGGGGAGCTACTCCAGCATCGAGGAGTTTGTTCACCGGTAAAGAAACGTGAATCTGATGACCGGCCCAACCTAGGGAACCTAAGCCGAGTAAACCCGCCAAGTGGTGGTTCATCATCGATTCCACGTTTTGGAACCATTCCAGTTTCGGTGCGCTTTTGTGGTAGTGGAACCAACCGGCAAACAGCATCAGACCCGCCATAACTAAACCACCGATAGCGGTGCAGTATAGCTGATAGCTGTTGGTGAACCCGGAGGCGCGCCAGAGGTAGAACAGACCAGAGGTGATCTGAATACCGTGGAAGCCACCGCCCACATCGCCGTTGAGGATGCCTTGACCGACGATCGGCCAGACCACTTGGGCGCTGGGTTTGATGGCGAGCGGGTTGGTTAACCAAGCTTCATAGTTAGAAAATTTCGCGCCGTGGAAGTACATTCCACTCAGCCAAACGAAGACAACGGCGAGATGTCCGAAGTGGGCGCTGAAGATTTTCCGAGAAATATCTTCTAGATCGCTGGTTTGACTATCAAAATCGTGGACGTTGGCGTGTAGGTTCCAAATCCAGGTGGTGGTTTTGGGTCCTTTGGCTAAAGTGCGATCAAAATGCCCCGGTTGACCCCACTTCTCAAAGGAAGTAGGTACTGGGTCTTTATCTACAATCACTTTAGCTACCGCTTTGGGGGGGAGTGCCATGAGGATTCTCCTCTCTCGACAATAGACTTAGCGTTTTATTTGAGGATAGATTTTTTAACCTAAAAAAGGCAAGTTGAAATCTGACCCACCTTTTGTTAATGTCGCTTGACTTTCCTCTTGGGTGAGATTCCAGTCGAAAGCATCAATAGTAGATGATAAGTCTTTGTTCTCTTGTCTGTTCATTATGCTTAACAATAATTAAAATTCTCTTAATCCTTGATAGGAGAGACGTTTTCTGCTATGGACGGTCTCAGTCAGGGTCAGACTGGTGATTTTTCTTGACAAAAGTTTATTAATTGTCGCCCCAGAAGCCGATTTCCCCCTTTTATCCCCCACCAGACCATATAGAAAATTCAATAGATAGATTCTCAAAAAACAATCAAACAATTCTGTAAAATTGAGGCCATAACCTGATCTTCTCGCGCTTTTGCTGACACCAGAGCATTCAATGACTCTAGCAAAAATCAATGGTTTGTATAGATTTTGGCCTTGGCTCTAGGAGGAACGTGCTATCCCTACTACATAAATTAATCCCAGTCAAAACCCTTCATATATGTCTTGTGATCGGTTTACTGACCACCCTGTTAACCGCCTGTGGCGATCGCCTGACGGCTACCAATCTCCCCACTTCCGAAACCTCTAATCTTCCCGTCGTTCGAGGCCGCATTTCTGAGGTTGCCCCCCCGGCCCTAATTCAGCAACTGCGCCCCAGTTTAGATCGTTACGCTCCCCAAGTAACGATTCTCAGTCCTCTGGCCGAACAAGTTTTCGATGACCCTCAGGTGACAGTTAAACTACAAGTGTCAGATCTGCCAATTTTCCAAGACGACACCCTGAAATTAGGACCCCACTTGAGCCTAATTGTCGATAATGAACCAGCATCGGCTATCTACGACCTCAAGCAACCGATTATCTTAGAAAATCTCGCCCCCGGTACTCACACCCTCCGCGTCTTGGCCCTGCGGCCTTGGCAGGAAAGTTTTAAAAATGATGGGGCCTTCGCTGAAACAACCTTTCATATTCTGACAAAAACAGGCAAAAATGCCCCTGATAACACCTTACCCCTACTAACCTACAGTCATCCGCAAGGAATCTACGGTGCAGAACCGATCCTGCTCGATTTTTATCTGAGTAATGCTCCTCTACGTCTGCCCAATACTGTCAACGAGGATAATAGTCTTCAAAATTGGCGCATTCGTGTCACTGTCAACGGTGAAAGTTTTCTGCTTGATACTTGGGAACCGATCTATCTCAAGGGTTTTGACAAGGGCAATAACTGGGTACAATTAGAATTCATCGATGGTAAGGGAAATAAAATCGAAAACGAGTTTAATACCAGCGTGCGCGTGATTAGCTTTGATCCCTCTTACCAAGACGGCCTTAGTCAATTAGTCCGCGGCGATTTATCCCCTATAATTGCCCGTAGCATTGTTGATCCCAACTATAAAACCATTCCCAGTCTAGAGGAAAAAACTCCCATAGTTGAGGAAGAAACCCCCGTTATTGAGCCAGAAACCCCTATAGTGGAAGAAAATCCTGTTATTGAGGAAGAAAGCCCAATAGTGGAAGAAACCCCCGTTATTGAGCCAGAAACCCCTATAGTGGAAGAAAATCCTGTTATTGAGCCAGAAACCCCTATAGTGGAAGAAAAACCAGTAGAGACAGAAACAATAGAAAATGTGGAGGAAACCCCTGAAGCGCTCGAATCTCCCTTAACCACCATACCGGAGACAAAGGAGATTAACGAACCGGCCTCTAGTATTTAGCCTCCGGTAGAAGTGGAACCTATTCCCGAACCCCAGAACAATAGCGAGCAAAAAATCACCATTTTCGATCGCATTCAACAAACCTTAAACCGCTTCCAGTTACTCTCTCCCCCAGCAGAAACAGATAGCGAACTACCCATCCTCGATCCTGAATTATTTACCAATGGGGATAGGGGTTAGGGAATAGGGGTTAGGGAATGGGGAAATGGGGATTTTTCAGTGAGCAGTGAACAGTAAACAGTAATCAGTGAAAAGAAAGTTCCCAAGTTTGCTTCTATTGGAGTTAAAGTGATAAGCTTATCTTATCGAAAAAAGGGCATAAGCCTTATGTCCCTACCATTAATATCGTGCCGGCTGTAGGGGCGCAAGGTTTGCGCCCATTATGTAACACTGTGAACATTTTTCACCTGATGTCCAGAAGACCCCGAAGTTTTCACCTAACACTGTCCACTTAAAACTGCAATCTGATAACTGATAACTGATAACTGAAATCCCCAACACCTCGATCGAGAAATTATTAAACAAATATTTCGCAATATAGACAAAATTGGGAACTAAGTTATAATCTAGAACGTCTCTAGGTAATTTACTAACTTTTTGCTTGAGGTAATTGTGTTTAACAAAATTTCCCTTGTCGCTGGTTTTGCCGGTTTAGTTGCCCTAACCACCGTTGGCGCTGTACCCGCACAAGCAGGACCGGAAAATAACGAAATCCTGATCAGTCAACTGCGCGGCCATAACACCTACAGAGGTGAGCCGCAACTCAACCCCGGTGACTATGTACTAGGTCGCGTTCGGGGAACCGTGGGTGGCATTATGTCCATCCAATTGATCAGACCTGTAACAGTGGATGGCAAAGAAATTTTCAGTGGCGACTTTGCTGACGGAACCACCGCTCGTATTACTGGGGATGCCACCGGTGGCGACGATGTACTATTGCAAGTGGTAGATGGCAAGTTAATTTATGTGGGTAAAGCTCGTCCCTATTGGGTTTCCCGCTTGAAACTAAAATCGGAAATCGCCACCAGCGCTACTCGCTCGCAACTTTTAAGAGAAGTTAACCAAAAAGAACGCGCTTGGGGACTTCCCGCTTTACCCCCGGAAACCAGAACCTTTACTGAAGTTGCTCCTCAACCCGCTCCCGAGCCTAGTGTATCTCCTATCCGCGGACTTTGGTAGTGGCAAGACATCAGCAGAAAATCTCTTGTCTTTAGACTGAGAAGCTGAAAAATCTTCTCAAAATCTAATACAAATATACTAAGATTCCCCTTTTTTTCGATCGAAGGAGGGGTCTTTTTTCGTCAAAAATTGAGAAATAATTGGATTTCAGCCCAGATTCTCGTCAAAACATCGGTAAGGGCATGATCGCTATCTAATTCGACTAATTTTACCCAAGGGCGATTTATGCAATAATGGCGACTATTTTCTAGGGGAATCACCTCATCGGCACGACCATGAATAATCAGGGTGGGGAGCTGCCTGATTAACTTTTCTTGGGGATAATTAGCTAAATCCTCGATGAATTTGTAATAAATTGGCAGAGAACGACGATAACCGTAGTGATAAACCGATAAACTCCCAGATTTTTGCCAATTGGCTAGGGTTTCTGCTCCCAATTGTCCTAACCAAATCGGCCCGAAATTAAAAGCCGGAGCTAATAAAACGAGCCTTTGCACCTGAGAATAAGTTTCTGCCAGCCAAGCTGCCGTTAAACCGCCAAAACTGGAACCAATCAGAGTAACGGGAAGCTGAGATTGTTCAATCAATTGGCCGACTTGAACAATCTGACGAGTGAGAGTTAAGCTAGAAAAGTTATCACCGTTAAGATCGGCAATTTCCATTGCTAAACCCTTATTTTGCCAACAATGTCTCAAAAATTGCGCTTTTGTTGATTGGGGGCCAGAAGCAAAACCGTGTAGATAAATATGTCTGTTATCAAGGACTGCCATTCTAGAACCAATTAGATTTCTTCATCTTGCTCTTTGGTGGCACTGGGAGAAGAATTATAAATGGCATCTAACTGCTGACGAGCATCTTCGACAGTGAGAGAACGAATCACTAACAAAGGTTCATTGATTAGTTGTCCGGACTCGTCCAAAAGTTCGGGATGGGAAGTCATGGGATAACCGTAGGGATTATAGGAATTACCCGATTTAGCAGGACGTTTCTGGGAATCCATGCTGACAGTAATCAGACTACGAATTAAATTATTAATGGTCAAAAAAGCGATAACCGTGAAGGCGAGGATATAGAGCAGATGTAGCATTGACTAAGTCTCCCATGAATTATGTGTGAATATTCCTAATTGCCAAAACTTTATGCTAAAAATTCGCTCAACTCTCTAGCTTACCAAAAAGTTTCAGGTTAAGCGTCAGTTTGAGGAGATTGATATTCTCCCCAACCCTGTAATCGACGACGACGACTGCTGACACCCCAACACTCTGCCACCAACTGATGCCAAGGCAACAACATCTTGGCCTCAATACCCACCTGACCACCTGTGGTTTTAAAGAGTAAATGAGCCGTAGCCACCTCCTGTTGGGCGTTTTTGACTCTGGCCAATAAATCGTTTTGTTCCTCGAGGCTGAGAAAGGATAATCTCTCGGATTCGAGGAGGAGACGGGAACGGGAAAACCAATGGGTGAAATCCTCCAGTAGAGGTTCCAAGATAGTTTTCAGGAGTTCGTTTTCGGTGGGTTGCGAAGGGAACATTATTCTTATAATGACGATTTTGCTTACCTTAATCTTAGCGTTATTTATATTTCTTAACATTGTGACGGGAAAATTTTAAGATTTGCCCCGGCTGTAGGCGGCACTAAAGAAGTCCTGTTCACAACTAAGGGCATAACGATAGGATAAAGAGATATTTTCCGTCATCAGAGCGTATTTATCCGCCAATTCCTCTAACTGGCTTGCTAAAGCTGCGAATTCATCCCCACTATAACTATCAATCCAAGCTTGATAGGGATTCTCAGAAATCGGCTCTAAGGCTAATTGTTGACCCAGATAAGCATAAAGACGCATACAGGGACTCATCGCCACGGCAATCGCACCGATATCACCCATCCAAGCGGTAGCGAGAAGAAAATCCCGATAGCGACGGGTGGCGTTAGCGGGCTGAACCTTTCTTAGGTCAACCCCCCACTGTAAAGCGTAATTTTCATGTAATTCTAATTCCTGTAATACCCCCGCAGCCAACCGATGAAAGCTAGTAAATCCCTGCCAATCAGGAGCTTTAGCGGCGGCGATACTGTAAGCACGGGCGAAAGATTCCAGAAAAAAAGCATCCTGACCGACATAAAAAGCGAAACAGTCCCGTTTAAGCTCTCCTGTGGCGATACCTCGCACAAAAGGGTGTTCTAGACAAGCTTGTACTAGATCTTGATGGCTCTGCCAAAGTTGCTGACTAAGCATAGGAAAATACTAATTAGGTGGACAAGGTTGGTTAACCAGAGTTCGGGATAGGCTAAAACCCAGATTATACCCTAGCCAGAAAGCCCTATTCCGTGGTAAAAATGATCACCAAATTTCCTTAACCCAAACTGACGTTAAGCCTGTTACAATAAAGATAACCGACTAAATTGGAATTAAAAACTATGCGACTTAAGCGATGGGAGTCCCCCCGCCGGCAGGGACGTAACGACAAAGGCAAAGGCGGTTCGGCCCGACAGCGACAACTGAAAAAACAATTTAAAATGTTGTCGAAAAAACTGAAAGGGGGAGAGAGTAACATCTCTCCTCTTTTTTTGTCCCCAGCAATCGCCGCTAAAAAATCTTCCCCTGGGAAACTCTCGGTCTCCTGAAACAGTCGGAGACTTGAGCAACTTTCAGATTAGGAAAAAAAATGAAGCGTACACTTGCCGTCATGACGATGACAGTAGCTTTAACCGTCACCAGTAACCATTCTAGCCTTGCGGGAGCAATCTTCGATCGCATTCAAAAAACTGGGGTAATTACTGCCGGCGCTCGTAAAGATGCTATTCCCTTTGGTTTTGTCAACTCCCAGGGCAAGTGGGTGGGTTACAGCCTTGATATGTTAGAGTTAATTCGCAAGGAAACCGAACGGAAGTTAGGAAAACCAATTAAGTTAAAAATTGTTGAGATTACTCCCCAAAATCGTTTTGAAAAGTTGAAAACAGGGGTTATCGATATCGAATGTGGCTCCACTACTTTTACTTGGAAAAGAGAAAATGAAGTGGATTTTTCCGTTAGTTATTTTGCCGGTGGCACTCAATTGTTAACCCGCAAAGGTAGTAATCTCGATGACATCGGTAGCTTGGCAGGCAGACGCATTGGAGTAATTGCCAATACTACTAATGAAGCAGTAATTAAAAACCAACAACCCGCCGCTATTTTGGTCAAAGTTAAAAATCGTGGCGAGGGTTTACAAAAACTAGAAACGGGAGAAATTGATGGTTTTGCCAGTGATGGCATTACCCTAGAAGGTTTAAGAAAAAGTGCTAAAAATCCCAATAATTTAGCTATAGTTCCCTCCTATCCCTACGCCTACGAATCCTATGCCTGTACTTTACCCGAAAATGATTCTAAATGGCGCGATACGGTGAATTATACGCTATTAAAATTCATGGAAGGGATCGTTAGTGACCAACAACAAGCGGTGACAATTTATGAACGTTGGTTTGGTGAAGATGGTGTTGTTCCCTATTCCAGAGAGACTATTAATGATTATTTTCAAGGCATTGTCAACACCTACGAATGGATTCCTTTAACTGTATTTCCCTAAAATTAAGACCTTTTCAGGGACCAGTGGAAAAAGGCCCTCTTGCCAGGGTTAAGAGGCACTCTTGCAAGAGGCAAAAGTATTGATTAATTTGTCTCCCTAAGACTCTTGTTGACCCTAGTAAATCCTGTTTAAAAGGTATAGAAAAGAAAATAGGAAAGTGGGGAGAAGGGAGCGGGTTTTTAAAGTCGGATTTGTTATTAATTCGGCTAAAACAGCGTCATGATTGATGGATGTGTCAGTATAGCCACTTCCTTTGGGTGCGGGAGATAAGTGAAAAGATTTTTTCGGTTTGGATAAATAGCCTTTCGCTATTAAAAATGATTCTATAGCCGTTTGTACTGTATCAGAAGACGATACCTTATGCTCTTGATTGTAGGCGGCTAGAGCATTAATTATGGTGGTGGGTAGCTCAATCGTCACCTGTTGCATAACCAAAATCCTCTTGATTTAATTATGTCCCTATTATACAATAAACCCCCTCAACTGACTGAATGAAGGGGCATTAATTCTACTTTGGTAAGCAATTTAGCCTACTTTTGTGGTTTCTTTTTCGGTGGATTGGAAGGTCTTCAGTTTGCGCTTCAGGGTTGAAGCTGCGCCTAATGCACCAAAGGAGCCAATAGCTAAAAGTCCAGCAGTTGAGGAGGGTTCAGGAACTACCTTTAGGTTGCTAATAGTAACACACGGGGTAAGACACCCCATATAAGTTTGACTAGCAGCATCATAGAATGCCTGATAAGGGTCAACAGTAGGAGGAGTGGTGTTGTTTTCATTAATCGTGTAAGCAAGTCCCCCTTGAGAGAAAAAGGCAGATGCTTTATTAGTTCCGGGGTTTGCAACACCATTTGGATTAAATAGATTATCGTTTAGGGCAGCGAATGGACCAATCTTAGTTGTGCCTGGAGCTAATAGACCAATTATTGGACCAGTGTGTGGATTGGCAAATGGACTTGTACCTTGAGTTCCAGTTATGGATGTAACTCTATATCCAGTAAAGCCTGATTCAGTGGTCAAAAAATCCTCCGTGATCAATGTGGCATTAACTGGTGTGGGATTGAGAGCAGAGGGAGAATCTATATCGAAACGAAAATTAAATGTCAAAGCCGAAGCAGGATTTACTCCAAAGCCAATCATTGTAGTCGTTGCAGCCGCTCCAAGAGCTAAGGCTAAAGTCCAATTTTTCATTTTCTTATTCCTGAGTAGTGTTTTTTGTATGTAAGCTTGTAGTCTCAGCTTTGAGGCTATTAGCCTACTTTTGTCGTTTCTTTGCTAGTGGGACTTAAACAAATTTCAAGCCCAAACAAAGCCTAAACTGGCTTTGTAAGCGGCAAACACATCCCGATTCTCGGTCAGCCACTCAAAGAAACGGAAAGACATCGCTGTCCGAAAAGCTTCCAAGGCTTCCACAAAA
>NZ_JADBSA010000407.1:0-7739 GCF_020246945.1 Microcystis sp. M113S1
CATCAACAAGCTCTCAAAATTATTGGTAAAATTCTAGGTACTGACCACCCTAACTATGCTGAGTCTCTATATAATTTAGCCGTATTATATAGGTCAATGGGACAGTATGAGCAAGCTTTACCTCTCTCTCAACAAGCTCTCGAAATTACTGGTAAAATTCTAGGTACTGACCACCCTGACTATGCTACTTGTCTGAATAACTTAGCCCTATTATATCAGTCAATGGGACAGTATGAGCAAGCTTTACCTCTCTCTCAACAAGCTCTCGAAATTCACGGTAAAATTTTAGGTACTGACCACCCTAAGTATTCTACTTGTCTGAATAACTTAGCCCTATTATATCAGTCAATGGGACAGTATGAGCAAGCTTTACCTCTCTCTAAACAAGCTCTCGAAATTACTGGTAAAATTCTAGGTCTTGACCACCGTGAATATGCTACTTGTCTGAATAACTTAGCCCTATTATATCAGTCAATGGGACAGTATGAGCAAGCTTTACCTCTCTCTCAACAAGCTCTCGAAATTCGTGGTAAAAGTTTAGGTACTGACCACCCTGACTATGCTAATTCTCTGAATAATTTAGCCGTATTATATCAGTCAATGGGACAATATGAGCAAGCTTTACCTCTCTTTCAACAAGCTCTCGAAATTATTGGTAAAAGTTTAGGTACTGACCACCCCGACTATGCTGCTTCTCTGAATAATTTAGCCATTTCATACACAGCAACCAACCACCCAGAAGAAGCACTAAACCTGATGCAAGAAGCAGCGGAAATTGACTTAAAAACTATCTCGAAAATTTTTAGCATCAGCACCGATAAGCAACGCCTCAACTATCTTGCACAAAACTACTATAAAGTAGAAGCATTTCTCTCCCTAGTTTTCCGGCACTTTCCTAATAGCCCCGAAGCCGTACAATCTGCCTATAACCTCATTTTAAAACGAAAAGCGATCGCCACTGAAACCGCCATCCTGCAAAAAATCGCCCTATTATCCCAACAATACGCCCATCTTGCCCCCAAACTCCAACAATGGCAACAAATCAGACAACAACTCGCCAAACGCTGTTTTGAGCTACCCACCCCCGAACAACTCCCCTATTACCACCAAGAAATTAAATCCCTCGAACAACAAGCAGGAACCCTCGAACGAGAACTGAATATCCCCGAACTTAACCTAGAAAAAGAACTACTTAACGCCGATTTTCGCACTATCGCCTTAGAATTACCCCAAGGAACAACCCTACTCGAATTTATCCGGTTTAATAACCACAATTTCAAAGCAATTCCCGCTAACGGTGATGCTCTATCCTTTCCCCCTCGCTATCTCGCCTTTATCCTACCCGCCCAAGCCCCAGAACAGCTAACTATGATAGATTTAGGAGAAGCTGAACCCATAGACAAATTAGTGAAAGAGTTTCGGCAGTCGGTAGAAAACCCACGAGGATTAAGTGTTGCCGTATTTAAGAAAAAAGAGGATATACTGTCAAAAATTGAACTAAGCAAGCTTATTTTTCATAAAATCAATCCTTATCTCACCCAAGAATTAATTATCTGTCCCGATGGCGAATTAAACTGCTTACCCTTTGAAATCTTACCCACCGATAAAGGCGGCTACTTAATGGATGAATATCGCTGCAACTTCTTAAATGTAGGACGGGATATCCTGCGATTTAAAGCCAAAATTCCTGCGAAAGTCACCGCTCCCCTCGTTATCGCTAACCCTGACTATAACTTAGCCGGTTCCGAAAGCACGCCATCAACTGCCGAAAATAAGGAAAAATTCACCTTTAAACCATCCTTACGCGATTTAGCATCCTGTCGTCAAGGCCCGGTATTCCACTCCCTCCCCGGCACCGAAATCGAAGGGGAACAAATCGCTCGAATGCTCGGGGTTAAACCCGTTACCGCCGCCAAAGCTTTAAAACCCCTCGTCTCCAAAGTCCAAGAATCCCCGTTTATTCTCCATATTGCTACTCATGGCTACTTTCTCGGCGACATAACCCCCGAACTGGACACAATTAACCAAAACTTCCTGTTATCGGGTCTTTCCGCCTCGGAAAGATTCCAGGTCGGCACCCTGCAAAATCCCCTCTCGCGTTCGGGTTTAGCCTTTGCTGGAGTAAATACCATGTTAAACGGTGGTAAACTACCGCGAGAAGCCGAAGATGGCTTATTAACCGCCTTAGACGTGCAATCTATCAACTTAGCGGGGACAGAGTTAGTAGTAACCTCCGCCTGTGAAACCGCTTTAGGAGACATCTACACCGGGGAAACCCTCATCGGTTTGCGTCGGTCTTTCATCCAAGCCGGAGCGAAAACCGTCATAATCAGCCTTTGGAAAGTGGATGATGTGGCTACCACTATCTTAATGCAGTGTTTCTATTATTATCTCCTGAAAGCAAAACTTAGCAAAGCAGAAGCTTTGAGAAAAGCAAAATATGGCATCCAGCATCTCACCATCGGCAAAATGCGTCCTCTATGGCTGACCGAAGAAGCGATAGAATGGGCAGAAAAGCGTAGCAAAGGCGTTGCTACCCATTTACGAGAATTAAGTCAAAAATCTGATTTAGAACGCCCTTATGAAGCTCCTAAGTATTGGGCAGCGTTTATTTGTTTAGGGAATCCAGCCGGTCTTCCGCTTTTACCATTTTGACAGGCGAGCAAGGGACAAAATCTCAAAACCCACATTCCGCACCCTAAGAGGATGTTTGAAAAGTCAGGAGACCACTAGGGGTAGTGTAGAGATATAGATGTTCTAAGGGTAAGGAAGGCGACAACAGACCGAAAAGCCTATCCGGGAGACCTGACTCGATCGCAGGAATTTTAGACAGTCAATCGGTCAAAACCGCCACGATGACGATAGTTCCGGAATTTATCGGTTAGAAAGACCGCAGTTTCCCCGCGACCAACCCCATTCTTCCACTCCCACGGAAATTTGCGAACCGGGACGGACATCTCCTTTCGATAAGTCTATCAGAGTCACACTGACTGCGGCGAATAAACTGCCACGATAAATCGGTTGTCCTTTGTTGTTAGTATTTTTAAAACTAAGGCTAGAAACTTGGGGAGGTTGACCGGAACGCGTCCAGCGAATGCGTTCAAAACGTCCATTGAGAAATTCTGCCGAATAGGACCAACCGTTATTCATGCGACCTCGACAAAAAAGCTGTTGTGTGGCTACGGTAGCAGGAATATTGACAGATAAACTCAGAAGGCTGAATGAAGCGAGAGCGATCGGCAAAAATTTCATAAAAGTTGGCACTATAGCGTCAAATAATCCTATTATAAGTTTTTAGCTCGCAAATTTAACTATCGCAGCTGCGGTAAGTTCTGGTTTTTCGAGGTGGGGAACATGACCACAGTGAGGAATCCAGACCAGTTGATTATTGGGTAAGGCCTGCTGAAATATCTTCGCGTCTTTTGTGCCTAAAATTTGATCGTTTTCGCCCCAAATAATCAGCGTTTCTCGGTTTATTTGGCTTAATTTCGGCAAAAATCCCCCATAACCGCCACTTTTGGTAAAAGAGATTAAAGCCTCACTCCAGTGGGGACAATTCAGGTGCAGATTAGCACAGGTGCAAGCATCAACAGTGGCCAAAGTTTGATCAAAATAGGCGGTACGACTGATATTTTGACGCACGCGGGAATTGGCTAAAAAATTAGTTGCCCACTTATCGAGGGGAGAAAACATCAATTTACCCAAGACCGGGGGATTAGCTAGTCCTGCGCTGTCAATGAGGACTAATTTCGCCACTATTTCCGGGTAGGAGAGGGCAAAATCGAGGGCTACTGCACCCCCCATGGAAGCACCGACTAAAATTATCGGTTCGGCGATCGCAGTTTGCCAGAAATGGTAAAGATGGCTTTTAATAGTTTTCGGAGATACTTCCAAATCTGGCGATCGCTCAGTAAAACCGAAGCCGAGTAGATCTATCGCCCAACTTTCCCTATTTTGGGCGAGTAAAGGTAGTAAACGCCGAAATTCCAGCAGGGAACTATCAAAACCGTGTAGGAGGAGAAAAGGCGGTTGACCTTGCCCTTGTTGACTATAGGTGGTTAGGATCGATCGAGGATAGATAGGGCTATCGATGGCAATTTGCTGGATATTCTGGAGGAGAGCAAGGGAGGTATCTTCGCTCAATCCCTCGCTAACAGTGGGTAAAAAGTTAGGATAATTCACGGATGAGGGCGAAAGTTTGATGAGGCAACAGGCAAGGGGCAAGAGGCAAAAGGCAAGAGGTGTTTAGATATGTGTAGTTAATTAAACCTCTTGCATAATTAATTTTTGAGGGTTCAAAAACGGTAAAAATAAGGATTAAATTGCATAAAATCCTTAAATAGACCATTTAATTGATTATTATTCATTCTTAATTCTCCTGACTACTGACTACTGACTACTGACTCCCAACCCTAACAACAATTTTTGATTTTTACAAGAGGTCTATTGTCTCTAGATACAGATACTAATAGCTAATTTCGAGGGTGACAGCAGCGCGCAGGGTTTGTTCCCCTCCGATAACCGGGCTACTGGCAGCATCGGCACTCCGAAAAACCGCTTCTGAGCGGGCTATTGGCACGGGATTACCGGTATTACCCACTTGGATAGAAACCGTTTCTTTCGGCAATAAACCGAGGGCTTGTAACACGATTGTCGCCTGTTCTCTAGCTTGTTCCGTGGCTTTGATGAGAGCGGTTCTTTGGGCAGCTGCGATCGCTGATTCGCCAGCAGTAAAACTCACCCCATCGATGCGTGTTGCCCCGACTTTCACCGCTTCATCGATTAAACTCCCCGCTTCGGCTATATCAATCTGAAAACTAATCAAATTAGCCCCGATATAACCGATTAAACGTCTTTGATTGTTGCTGAAGTCGTAATTGGGCTGTAAACTAATGCCGGTGGTTTCCAATTTTTCCACTTGACGGGAACGGAGAAATTTAACTACCGCATCACTACGACTGGCGACTTCCCGCTGCACTTTCCCCGCTTCTTTGCCTTGAACTTCTACCCCTAAGCGCACTATTGCTTGAGAAGTGGCGATATTTTCTATTCCTTCTCCCGTCACGGTAATTGTCCTCAATTCTCTTTCGTTTGCGTAACTAGGCATAACTAATCCGGTGTTGATGAGGATAAGGGACAGCAAAAAAGCCAAGCAAAATTTTTTGTAATTCATCAAAAATCCCTAGCGATCGATACTATATTTCGATTCTAGCCTTTATTTTGGGCAATTGAGTGGAAGATTATCCCTTTTCTGTCACTTTCGGAATATTGGTGACTACGCTCTGGGAACTTGAGAAGATGCCTTTAAGCAAGATTGGTTCGTACACCGCTGCTATTGTACCTCATCTATACGATCAACGCTGTTCTTGGCATCAACGGGCCAGAGAAGTTACGTCCAGCCCTAAATGTCCTGCATTATCTTTAATTGAAACCTAGTTGATTAAAAAGATAAATGCTCAAAACTTGCTATGATCTAACAAGATTATTATTGTACTTTCTCGGCTTAATTATCCACTTCAATGACTCGCCAAATTCACGACCAATTTGCCAAGGAATATTTAGAGGAACTCTTAGCGTCTCTAGGGACGATTAAAAAGAGCAAGAAAGTCAAGAGTGAAGTCCAAGAAATCGATGTCTGGTTTGAACCAGCCAGTTCAGCATCAAGGACTGAATTACCCTTGGGGTTACTGGGTAAAATGGCGGCGACTTGCTGCTTATTTGAACCTTTCCGTAACCCACCCTCCGAGGTAGAGATTCGCAGTTGCATCTCAAAGTTATATGCGGTTCATGGCGAGGTCTTAAGGAAGGCGAAACGGACAAGCAAAACTCTAACAGAAGCTGAACTACCAGTTCTCTGGATTTTAACGCCTACTTTTTCAGCGAGAATGATTGAAGAATTCGTGGGAATCCCCCCTTCATTCCTACCGGAAGAGGGGATGAAAGAGGAGTGGGGAAGAGGAGTTTATTTTTCCCCTAGCCTGTTCAAAACAGGAATTGTTGCCATCCATCAATTACCAGTCAATGAGGAGACTTTATGGTTGAGGGTACTAGGGAAAGGCGGGACACAGAAACGAGCAGTAGAAGAATTAGTGCAATTGCCTGAAGGTAATCCTTTCCAAGAGAATTTACTGGAAATTCTGGCCAACTGGCGCTGCTAGTTTGGAATTAAGAGATAATTTAAGTACCGAAGAACAGGAGGACATTATGAACCTATCACCAGCTTATCTAAAACAACGGGAAGAGTGGAAACAAGAAGGGATACAACGAGGTTGTTTAGAAGGACAACTATCGCTGATAACCAGTCTTCTTGAAGGACGCTTTGGCAGCCTAGATACAGAATTATCTGGTCTGGTGGAACAGATTGTCCAACTTCCCGTCTCCGAACGCACCGGGTTACTTCTTTCTCTGGCGAATTTATCTCGCTCAGAACTGTTAGAAAGATTCAGGGAAAATTAAACTTTCAGTCCCAATCTCAAAAACAGACAATTAAAATTCCCGATCAACAATCATTTCCAAATCCTGAAGAACCTTATAGCGCTTTTCACGTTACTGAGGTATCGACAAGTTTTGCTAACAAAGGGTTTAAGCCCCTTGCCCATACCTCATTCTGATGAAAACTGCTATAAATGTCCTGCTTATTTTGCTAGACTAAAGAAGTCCCAATTCTTGATTAGCCTGAGATAGGAAGGATTATGGTCAATCAAATCAGCATTGTCATCTCCAAGAATCCCGACGGATATTCACTCAAATCTCCTGAATTAGCAGCAATTGATTACCAGGATAGCTCTCTAGAAGGCGTTTTAAATCGACTGAAAGATGCCCTGGAAACTCATCTGATGGCTTCTGATATATCTCAAGAGGAGACTGGAGAATCAATTTTAAAGATAGTTGATAGGTTGAATCTGAACTTCCCTGAAGAAGAACTTGAGCCGCTTCCATCTGACGGTGCAGAAGAGCATGACCATTATCTTTATGGGAGTCCCAAGAAAAGGCAATGAAACAAATTTTTGCCGACACTTTCTACTGGGTTGCTTTAATCAATCCCCAAGATAATTGGCATCAACGAGCCAGAGAAGTTACGTCCAGTCTCAAAAACGTTAAACTTGTAACGACGGATGAAGTTTTGGTAGAGCTACTGAATTTTATGTCAGTCCGGGGAGTAAATCGGAAGCGGCGTACTGTCGAATTTATCGATGATCTGCTCCAGAATCCCCGCCTTCAAGTCATTCCGCAAAACCGAGAATCATTCCTGCAAGGCTTCGAGTTATACCGCCGCCGTCCAGACAAAGAATATAGCCTGACAGATTGTATTTCATTGACATCCTCACCGCCGTAAAACGGACGGTGATTCCCAAACCTCACGATTTAGGTTTCTGCTTCTTTCCCTTGCGGGGTTTCGCACCTGCCGCCCCAGATTTACTCTGTTCTGGTCTTATGGTCGCTCTACAGACTGACACCGCAAGTCCTGCGGCCAAAATGTTTTTACTAGCGTTAATATCTCGGTCATGGTGAGTCCCACAGTCTGGACAGTCCCATTCTCGAACATCTAACGGCATTTTCTCAGCAATATACCCACAATTACTACACCGCTTAGAACTGGGAAACCATCTATCTATTTCGATGTAATTTCTCCCATACCAACGGCATTTATAGGCTAATTGTCGGGTAATTTCTCCCCAACTAACGTCAGATATTGCCTGAGATAATTTCGGGTTTTTGACCAGATTCTTGACGGCTAA
>NZ_JADBSA010000408.1:0-11761 GCF_020246945.1 Microcystis sp. M113S1
AGTGATTGGGGGGAAAATTCAGGGACTTTTTCCCTGAAAATTAGGTAATTGACCACCTGAAAATGGGTAAAACCCCACACCCCAACCCCCAACCCCCAACCCCCACCGAAAAACTTTTTCAGCAGACCCTACTTAGAGGCTGATAGTTTACTGCTATAAGCTTCTCTAGAATCCTCTCGAATACCTTGCTATGAATAACAAAATAATCTTAACATTTATAGGCTTGACTTTTTTAGCAAGTTGTGCTGATAGTAAACAGTTTCAATGTCAAAAAATCTATCGGATTGCCAACGAAGTAGCCCAAGAAACCAAATCCTTAACCAACGGTCAAGGGAGAGAAATTGACCAAAAAAGTTGGCTATTAGCCGCCGATAAAATCGAACAGGCCGCGGAAAATATGAAAAAATTAGCCCTGAAGGATACCGAACTAGATAAATATAAGACTGCTTTCGCTCAAGTTTACGAAGATTATGCCACGGCCACTCGTGAGATAATTCAAGTTATCGAAACTCGCGATAAAAACGGGGCAAAATTAGCACAGGAAAAGGTAAGAAAGGCCGGACAATTAGAAAAAGAAACTGGCGAAGCTTTTAATACCTATTGTCAAGCACAGTAAAGCAGTTATCAGTTATCAGTTATCAGTTATCAGTTATCAGTTATCAGTTATCAGTTATCAGTTATCAGTTAGAAGGTATTGGGGTTTTGGGGTATTAGTTAAAATTTCCCCATTTACCCATTGCCCTATCTCCCCATCACCTCACTCCTATACTTTAGGGTTTAATCGCATACAAAGTGCCGACATTTTTACTGCGAGGCATCCTGGAAAAGATGATAAAACCGAATTCTTGCAGATGCTTAACTAAAGCATCGGGACCCTTTTTATGCCATTCCATCATGATAATTTTCATCTGTCCCAATTGACCAGTTGCCGCTAAAGAATCGAGGATTTCGTATTCGGAACCTTCACAATCAATCTTGGCAACTATATCGATGTCGGGATAATCAGAGGTAATACCTTTAAACACATCGGTGAAAGGTTTAAGAATTAAATTGGCTGTAGCGGTTTGTTTCGAGGCAAAAGGTTTTAATTGCTCGTCAATTCCCGTAATTCCGACACTCCCTTTGACAGCATAATCGTATTCTACTTGAATAATTTCATCCCGAGCGCCGACTCCATAATCAAAAGCTTTAATCTTCTCCGCTAGATTAGGATTGAGGGCAAAATTTCTTAAAGCTTGGTCGTAGGTAGCCTTAAAAGGTTCGTAACTATAGACAGCTTTTACATTAGCTCGATTGGCAAAAAAGAGACTAGCAAAACCCGTATTCATACCAATATCGATCGCTACACAGGGCTTGTCATAGAGGAAATTATATACACCTAAAAGAAAAATTTCATGGACGATATCTAAATCCTGTCCCGTCTCGATAATTAACTTAACTCCATCGATCTCGATAATTAATTCCTGTTGCTCATCGATATAAAATTTACAATCAGCTAGAGATTTTAGTGCGTTAGCTTTGTTAAAAACTTTGCTACCTAAGAGGAAATCCTGCTTATTTTTGCTTAAACTGATCCCTAATGGTTTGTAAAAAAGTTGACCAGACTTAGTATCATATTCTACATAATTGGGATTAATATTATGCTCTGCCAACTGACTAGACCAATATTCATCGGTGATATGGGGGTAAGTCTTAAATTGCCGATAGCGTTTATGTACATCTAACAGTTTTTGGTAAAGCATTGCTTGTCTAGCCTCGATTTTTTAGGATGGATGAAGGTAATTTTATGGACAAGTCTGACAAAGTTTGATAGACTTGTCAAGAAAATCCCTCGTCTCTGAGCATCAGAAGTCAGGAAACCCATCTCAAACAAGGTAACACAGACCATCAGGAGTTAACACGCCTTGAATTACTCTGATTTTATATTTTGGTGGATATTAATCCTTTTTAGTGTTCCTTTCTTAACGGCACGCTATATAGCGAAGTCCTTCAATCTCTGGCGAGGTGTTTTTGATGAGGTCGGATTAGCGGTGCTGTCCCTAATCTTGTTTTATTACGCCAGTCGCACCAGTTTCCTCGTTTTCATCGTTTCTCTAGCCTTTAACTACATTATGGTCTGGCTAGTGCTGAAAATGAGCGGCTGGAAAGCGAATCTCCTAGCTACTATCGTTATCGTCATCGATATTCTTGTCCTGGCCTACTTCAAGTATTTCGGCTTTTTTGTGCAGGAAATCATCGGATTATTCGTTTCCCTCCCCCCTAACTGGAAGGAACTTTCTCCGATTCCCGTGCCTAGCCAAATACCGCCGGGGGTATCCTTCTATACCTTCCAGATGGTGGCTTTCGTGGTGGACTCCCTGCGGGAAAAGAAAAAGAAACCCCTAGCCGTCCTCGATTATGTCAATTTTATCTCCTTTTTCCCGCAAATTGTCGCAGGTCCGATCGAGCGTCGCCGGGATTTATTACCACAAATGGAGGGATTTCGCCTCAAATTTACAGGAGAAAACTTCGAGAAGGGTTTGCGTTGGCTTTCCCTCGGTTTATTTATGAAATTTGTCCTCGCCGATAACATTGCGCCCTACATCAAATTAGATAACATGATCGACAATGCTTGGTATATCTGGTTTGAGGCCTTTTTATTCAGCCTGAGAATCTATTTTGACTTCGGTGGTTATAGCTTTATTGCTGTTGGTTTAGCCTATTTTGTCGGCGTTAGATTAGAATTAAACTTTTTAGCCCCCTACACATCCCAAAGTATTAACGAATTTTGGCGACGTTGGCATATTACCCTTAGCACTTGGTTTCGGGATTATGTGTTTTTACCCCTGATGGGTTCCAATAAAAATTGGGCGCCTTTTTATCTATTCATTACCTTTACTCTCTCTGGTTTCTGGCACGGTGCAGCTTGGAATTTCATCTTTTGGGGTGCTTACCACGGGGCATTATTATTATTACTGCGTTATCTGGGCCGACCTTTCTATGCTTTTGTCGGAAAATACGTTTTTCAGCCGCAAGTCCTATTAGCGGCACTGTCCCTGATCCTGTTTTATTACGCCATTCGCACCAGTTTCCTCGTTTTCATCGTCTCCCTAGCCTTTTACTACATTATGGTCTGGCTAGTGCAAATGAAATGGTACCACAAGTGGAGGGGTTTCGCCTCAAATTTACAGGAGAAAACGCCGCAAATTGTCTCCTGGGCTTTAACGCAATTGGCTGTCATTTTTGGTTGTCTCTTTTTCATGGAGGTTAACACCAGAAGATTAATCGGTAAAATGCTAGTTATTGCCAATCCTTTCAATTATTCCTTAGCTAATATCGCTGAGATTTTTAGTTCCTATACTCTCAATCAAGGAGCAGTTTTAAGCGTTGCTTTAGTTCTTGGTATCATTGTTTTAATCCTCGAACATCTGGCTATTGCTCAGAAAAAGTTTGAATATGAACTATTGTTATCTCCTTGGCTGTCTAAAATATTGCTAGTTTTAACTATTCTCCTAGCTTCCACTAATACCGGTGACTTTATTTACTTTGAATTCTGATGAATACTAAATCCTTTAACCCTTTCCCCTGGTTAGCCTCTCTGGGAGTCGCTTGGTCCCTCGGCTTTGTTTACAATGTCATCTACGGCGGCGAATTAAGCTGGTTGCGGATGATGTACAACGAAAAATCAGCGATCGCAGCTAGGGTCGAAGGACCGCGGCGTTTAATCGTCACGGCAGGATCGGGAGCGCATTATAGCATAAATTCGGAATTAATGGCCAAAGAATTGGGAATGCCTGTGGTTAACTTCGGTTTACAGGGGGATATCGGGTTAAATGTCATTGCCGCTATGATTCTCGAAAAAGCGCGCCAAGGGGACGTAATTCTGCTGATTCCCGAATATCTCATGCTCATGGATGAGGACGGTTTTAATCGCGGCGAAGGACTTTGGGGGTCTGCACCTTTTAGCGTCGCTATTGGCAAACCCGGGTTAGGTGGGATACCGTTAAAAACCATGATCGAGGATACTTGGTTATTAGGTATTCCGGGGATGCGTCCAGTCACTAAATCGATGGTTGATTTATTCACCAAAGGCAGAATGACGGGTTATCTTTCCGATCCAATGACTAATACAGGTGATCCGACTATAGTTAAAGAAAGAACGGGGAAATGGTGGCAAATGACCTTTGATACTGCTGCTTCTCCTCATTCAATTAAATTGATTGAAAAACTCAAGAAAGATTTAGAAGCAAAAGGGGCGACTTTAGTGGTTTCTTTGCCCTGGGTTTATGCTAAAAATGATGGTAAAACCTTTGCTAATATTCGCAAGTCGGCTGAAGAATTAAGTCGGGTTGTGCCAACAATTTATGACCCAAAAGACTTGAATATTAAGACCGATTCTACTATTTTTGCTGACACTCACTATCATCTTTTGCCCCCGGCGAGAATTATTCGTTCAGAACAATTAGTTTCGGAACTGAAACCCATCTTAAACACAACCGAGAATAAAAATCCATGAATAAACCTATAACTAAGATTTGCATTCTGGGGGGTGGTTTTGGAGGGTTATACACGGCACTCGATCTGAGTCGATTAACAGCAGTAAAATCGGGTCAATGGCAAATAACTTTAGTCGAACCGAAAGACCATTTTCTCTTTACTCCCCTTCTCTATGAACTAATTACAGAAGAATTACAACGCTGGGAAATTGCCCCCTCCTACCGTCAATTATTAACAGGAACTCAGGTTAATTTAAAAACTCAAAAAGCCAGTAATATTGACTTAAACAATCATCGAGTATATTTAGAAAATGAGGAAGTTATAGATTATGATAACCTCGTTTTAGCGGTGGGAGTGCGGAATCGTTGGCCGGCTATACCAGGGTTAGCCGATTATGGGCTGACTTTTCGGAGTTTAGAGGATGTGGAAAGATTACAAACGACAATTTATAACCTAGAAACTCAAGGAAAATCCTCAATTAATTTAGCAATTATTGGCGGCGGTCCCAATGGGGTAGAATTAGCCTGTAAGGTGGCTGATCGTTTAGGAAAAAAAGGCAAAGTTCATCTAGTGGAAAAGAACGAGGAAATACTGCAAAACTTCCCTAAATCGGTGCGTGTTGCTTCCTATCGTTCCCTTTTAGCCAAGAATGTTAATCTCTATTTAAACACAGGATTAAAGGAAGTTGCAGCTAATTCCATAACCGTATTTAAAGATAATACAAATGAAGTCATCTCCATTGATTTATTATTGTGGACAGCAGGAACCCAAGCACAGGATTGGATCAATAATTTAGATTGTCAGAAAACAGCACAAGGCAAATTATTAACCCGTTCCAGTTTACAATTAATCGACTATCCCGAAGTTTTTGCCGTTGGGGATATAGCCGAAATTTATCCTAGTAAACAGGTAATTCCTGCCACAGCACAAGCAGCCTATCAAGCAGCCAGTGTAGTAGCCAAAAATATCTCGGCAGTGATCAGAAAAAAATCGCCCCAACCCTATTATTATCTGCATTTAGGAGATATGTTAACCTTGGGCAAAAAATCAGCCCTTGTCTCCAGTTTTGGCATTAATATTAGTGGTAAATTAGCCGATATAATGCGTCGCTTTGTCTATATTCTGCGTTTACCCAGCAAACGCCATCAGTTGAAAGTGTTTCGACATTGGGCAAAAAAAATTCTTCTCCGACTCCGTGATTCACAGGTGTTATCTAATACTAAATCCGTTGAGTATAGGCTACATATCAGGAGAGGCAAAAGGCAAAAGGGAGAATAAATAATCAGTTTTTATAGCGTTTCCTGTTCACAAGAGGTACATTATCGATGTTAAAAAGCTTAATCAGCAAAGGTTTAAATGTGCCACACAGGTGTGAGAACCGCCATAGAACGAAGCAATAAAAACTAATTAGAGGAGCTGAAGTAGTTGCAAAGACTCAATATCTCTACGGTCTAACGTTCTGGTTTAGCGGCAGCAGATCGACCATAGCGATCAACGAAAAGCCTCTCAACTGTCCGATCCAACCGGGTTGTTAGCCCTTACACAATTGGCTACAATAGCCCTACACAAGCTACGAGAGAAAAGTATGCCTGAATTAAAAATTAGCATTAGTGAGGCTGCTCACAAAACGCTGTTAGCACTCGTTGACTCCTCTGGGGATACGCTCCCAACAGTATTAGACAAAGCCATCGAAAATTATCGCAGATATGTTTTTCTAGTTCAAGCGAATGAAGCCTTCGCCGCCTTAAGGAAGAATGAGACTTTATGGCAAGAGGAAATTTCTGAAAGGCAGACATGGGAGCAAACTCTCGCTGATGGAGTAGAAGGGTAGTGGCAAAAATTACCAGAGGAGAAATATGGCTAGCAGACCTTAATCCAGTAAGGGGGCATGAACAGGCTGGTAAGCGTCCATGTTTAGTGATTTCAGCAGACCTGTTTAATCAGGGTGCATCTGGCTTAGTTGTTGTTTTGCCAGTAACTTCTAAAGACAAAGGAATCCCTTTTCACCTAAAAGTGGAACCTCCAGAGGGAGGAGTGAAAATGCCAAGTTTTATCAAGTGCGAGGACGTAAGATCAATCTCAGTAGAACGACTTGAGAAGCGATGGGGAACTGTATCCTCAGAAACCCTGGCATTGGTTGAAGACAGACTGAGAATCTTAATGGGACTGTAATGAAGATAGTTTCACCAATTTGCGCTCCAAGCCCAGGTTTTAGTTTGCATTCTTCCACTGTTCCAATGCCCCCTTCGTGTGACTGTACCATTCTGAATTTGATTACGATTAGGCTTGCCCTCGTAACGCGCCGATAGACTAACCAGTGCCTTCAGCATCGCACTTAAATTCACAGCCTCAATAAATGTGCATGGTGCGTTCCCCAAAATCGATCGGTGGAGCAGTAGTATCCATATTAGGGGACGCACCCTACAAGATCGGCGATCTGCTACGCAGTGCCTTTGGCATCGCACTGGCACCGCAAAGCGTCATCCAGTTAACCGCCTTGTTGGGCAGGATTGTGATACGTTGGTCTATGCTTAGGATCATCCTGTATCAAGGAGTTGTTATTTCCTGTATAGAGAAACTGAGATCCACCAAAAACAACGCCAGCCAGGTTTCCTTTCTTGCGTTGGTGATAGTGATATGAACCAAGCGAATCGGAAATATTCATAATTGATCCACATATATAGTGTTCATGGAGTTTACAGCAGATCCCATTCCCGCCTGATCTGTCTGCACCAAATACAATGACGGGGTTCGTCAGGGCAAATGGCATTGATACAGTGGAGATATGTGCGTCAGTAACGGCATCGTTGATGGACAGGGAAAAGTAGGAGCCTGCATCAGAGTGTGCATACTCAAGTTTGACGTAACTGTTCACATCTGGATCAATGGGCCCCTTGAGTTTTCTGGTTTCCCCGTCCTCTTTAATGAGCGAGAAGTAAAGCGTCCCCGAGCAATAAGTTGCAATTAATTGGTCACCATTGTCCCCTGTGATCTTGGTCAATACTGGGATATCATTAACTTGATAAGTGTCTATCGATAGGTGGTACACGCAGGTCAAACCAGGCTGCCCATAGGGGATTGATTTACCTATCGCGCACAGATCGCAAAGTCGATTAAATAGGAGATCATAGGTTATTATCTCGATCCGAGGGATTCTTTGGGAACATAATGATTCGATTAAAGGAAGATCATTGTCTTCCGATAGTGCGTATAGCAACTTAGCCCTAACCTCGGATATCCTGTCAATGCAAAATAGTGAACACAAGTAATCACGAGTCTCCTTATTGCCGATAATTGAACGACAGTACTCGGAACATTGAGAAATATATGTTTCTGCCCGGGAAGTTAGTTTTGCCCTATTCCCATCAGATCTTTCCGTGGAAATTTTGCCAACAAATGGCGTCTTCAACTCAACAATGATTATTGCATTTGACATCTCATCAAGGCAGATGAAGTCAGGTTCTGGTGTAAATCTTAGATCTTCGTCGTATGGCAACTTATTTGGCGAGCGTTTTTCAAATGATCTGGGACTCTTTGCTTTTAGGCCAATAAAGAGGATAGGATGACTCTCAAAAAGGTTTTGATAATCCTCTTCACAATTGGAATGTTTTTCGATCAAAATGCCGTAAAAGGCCAGAAGACCCCGCCAGAGACTATTATCGATCATGTGTTGCCTCAGCATCCTTAAGTTTCATAGCGAACCTGTTTTCCGCCCAACGTTCCCATTATGCCGCTGCCATCCTTGTTTTCAAATACAAAAACATGAATCTGCCTGTTATTGATGTGCCTCCATATACGCTCGTAGCAATTGATTGATCTGTGTTTGATAGCCACGCCCTTGAGACTTAAACCACTCTAATACATCGCTATCAATGGGGAGTGTAACTTGAGCCTTGGCTTTTGTAGCAGGTAAACCCCGCCGCACTACCGCCTTAGCAAACATTTCTGGCGTAATCTCTGGACAATCTGATAAATCAATATCTTCATCGCTCATCGCATCCAATCGTTGCCAATCAGTTTGAGAGTTGCTCGAAGTAGGTTCGTTGTTCATATTTCGTCGCTTTTCTTGCAGAAATAATACGGGTGCAATCTTCACGTTCTGTATGGACAACGGCAATCACTCGCCCTTGCAACAAACCGAATGTAACAAAACGCTGCTCTCCATAACCGTAACGATCGTCCTCAACCGTTACGATATCCCCATCAAACACGGCTGGAACATCGGTAAAATCTATTCCGTGCTTACGAAGATTAGCAAGACGTTTTGCTTCATCCCATTCATATTCCATAACCGAACGACAGCTACAATAACCAATTGTAGTTATAAATTGTCGTTACAGCTATCCATGCCAAGCAATTTTTATCGTCAATGAATGCCCCGCAAGCAACTTCAAGCCACTGTCCTCGCCCTTGGACTTGCCGCATAACTACATATTACAGGTCAACTTTCTATATAACACTCTCCAGAGTAACGATATGGGTCAACTTTCTGTATATCACACCCAAAAGCCTGTTAACCAGATGAGCTTACTGCAAACAATCTCCTTTAAGGAGACTGATCACAGAAGCTTTCTAGGGTTCTAGCAAAGATTCTTAGATATGACTGCACTTTGTCACAAAATTTTACTATTATTTTGACACTCTTAATGGTTGGAGAGGAAACATTAATCGCCAAGTCTGGTCAATTTTTGTCCAAAGCATTTCAGAAAATGACCTGAATAAATAGCCAGACATAGCGCTATTTTCTTTGTTCCCAAAAAGCTGGACATCCTCGCGCTTTTGGCAAATTTAAGACTATTGAATAGGGGAAATTAACTGATAATTAATACAAAGTTAGGGTGCGTTAATTTAAGCAATAACACACCCTAACTGTGTATTAATGCAAGAAATGACGAATTCCAGTCAAGACCATAATTAAACCTAACTCATTAGCGGCATTAATTGAATCCTGATCTTTTAAAGAACCTCCGGGTTGAACAATTGCCTCGATACCAAACTGGGCCGCCGTGCAAACAGAATCATCAAAAGGGAAAAAACCATCACTAGCTAAATAGCCACCTTTGGCCGCTTCTCCCGCTTGTTCGAGGGCAATTTTTACCGAACCAACGCGATTCATTTGCCCCGCACCAACACCTAAAGTAGTTTGATTTTTTGTCACCACAATAGCGTTAGATTTAACGTGCTTAGATACCTTCCAAGCAAACAGTAATTCCGCTAATTGTGCGGGGGTGGGTTGTTTTTCCGTCACCACGCGCCACTCGTCCGGGGTTTCTATCACGTCATCCGATGCTTGCACTAGAAAACCGCCGGCGATAACTTTTACCGTTTGTTTTTCCCCCTGACTTAAATCTGGTAGGGTTAAAATCCTTACTTTTGACTTTTTAGCGAGGATATCCCGGGCGACCGGGCTACAATCGGGGGCAACCACGCATTCTAGGAAGGTTTTCGTTAATTCTTTAGCGGTTGCTTCATCTATGGCTTGATTTAGGGCAACAATACCCCCAAAAGCGGAGGTAGAATCGGCATTAAAAGCTTTAGTATAAGCTTCCACTAAACTACCACCGATCGCCACCCCACAGGGATTAGTGTGTTTCAGGATGGCGGCGGCAGGTTCTTCTGGTCCGAATTCGGCGATTAAACGGCGGGCTGCTTCTAAATCGACTAAATTGTTATAACTTAGTTCTTTTCCCTGTAATAAGGTCGCTTTTGCCCAACCTTGAGCCGTTGTACCGCTGCCGTACCAACTGGCACTTTGGTGGGGATTTTCGCCGTAACGGAGGGTTTGCAGGGCATTTCCTGCCAAATTAAAGCGAGTCGTTTCCCCGTTTAAGCTGGCGAAATAGGATGCGATCGCACCATCGTAGGCATTGGTTAAAGCGAAGGTTTCCCCCGCCATTTTTTGACGGAATTCTCGGGAGATTTCGCCGTTATTTTGCCGTAATTGGCTTAAATACTGCTCGTAATACTTCGGGTTACTGATGACAGTCAAATGGGCGAAATTTTTAGCTGCGGCGCGTAACATCGCCGGACCACCGATATCGATTTGTTCGATCGCCTGAGCAGTGGTAACATCAGGATTAGCGATCGTCTGTTCAAAGGGATAGAGATTAACCACCACCAAATCAAAAGGACGAATTTGATTAGCCTCCATTTCCGCTAAATCTGACTCCCAATCCCGTCTAGCCAAAATACCGCCATGGATGCGAGGATGGAGAGTTTTCACCCTTCCGCCCAAGATTTCAGGAGATCCTGTATATTCTCCCACTTTAATCACGGGAATTCCCGCCGATTGGAGCGTTTTTGCGGTTCCTCCACTGCTAATAATTTCAAAATCAAATTCTTCTGTTAGCTGACGGGCAAAGTCAACTATTCCGGTTTTGTCAGTGACGCTGATCAGCGCTAAACGTCCCATAGTAGTGATCTATAAGCAACAATTTCAGTATATCCCAGCCCTAACCCGTTAAAAATTAAAAAAAGTAGGTTAGTAAATAATCAGCTGCTTCTATATTTTCGTCTCTCAAATATCAACTTATGCCAAGAGATTTTTTAAACTCCTCCTGGAAAGATTTAGTCTGACTTGTTAAAAAATACAGGATTTTTCAGGGGGGCAATTCAATTCTGAATTGCATCACTGTCTGATCTACCTTCATAGAATACCTCATTCGGGGTACGATAGTCAAGACATTTTCGAGGACGATTGTTAATTAAGTTTACGGCTCTTTCTACCTCCTCTGGCTTAACAAGTTTCAAATTCTTTCCCTTGGGAAAGAATTGTCTTAACAGTCCCTTGGTATGCTCGTTTAATCCCCTCTCCCAAGAATGATAAGGAGTAGCACTCATAAAAATCTGCTCCTAGTTTCTTCACGAGACTCTTGATGTCCACAAAATTCTTTGACCTTGTCACAATTAAAGGTTTTTCTTTTGTCAGGGGGAATCTCTTGGAAAAGTTTTTCGGTGACAAGGGTTGATTTCCGATGCGGTTTTGTTTTTGGCTAATCCTGCTCCTAAAAATTTCGAGGCTTTGTCCACATGAGTAACGAGAACTCCTAGATGATTTCCTCCAATCATTGTGTCACTTTCCCAATGACCGATTTCGGTTTTCTGGTCAGCAATTGCTGGTCGCTCGCAGATATCTACACGCCCCGGAATCCCTCCAAGCTTGCTTTTGGCTCCATTTCGACTCTTTCTTTTTCCTCGTCTGGCCGCGTAGGTATTCTTGATACTTTCCACAGTCTCGATAGTTTTGATAGATCATTTGATAGATGGTTTCGTGACTGAGAGATTC
>NZ_JADBSA010000409.1:0-5484 GCF_020246945.1 Microcystis sp. M113S1
CAAAACGGGGTTCCGACTAAAGTATTGCCGCTCGCGCAGGCTAGAGACTCTCTCCCCTGAAACCTATAATGGACAAGGTTTTCGCGTCACCTTTTCAGCAAGGGCATCTACATTATAAAAGATACCAAATGGATTCTATAAGTCCTTAAGATAAGCTTCAGCCTCACCCCGTGATTTTGCCTCAAATTCTATCTCGATATTGCCTAAATTTAAAAAAGCACTGAATTTCATTGGAGCCTCCTGAGTTTGTGATGTATTTAGCAGAAAATCGATTAGATCAGCCTCTCTTTTGTCCGTGAAGCTTAATTCTTTTGTGGTCATTTTTTTCTCTCCTAAATGGGGGGAATATCCCCCAGTTTCCTAATTAGTTAGAGCGAGAATTTTTTCTGAGCCGAGAGATAGAGAGTTGTTGCGATCGCACGGCGATCCTCACCTATCACGCCTAG
The DNA here is from genome assembly GCF_020246945.1 of Microcystis sp. M113S1. NCBI lineage: Bacteria > Bacillati > Cyanobacteriota > Cyanophyceae > Chroococcales > Microcystaceae > Microcystis > Microcystis sp. M113S1. The sequence goes on from NZ_JADBSA010000409.1 coordinate 447, forward strand.
GCTGTCAGCTTGTTGCAAGCAATATCCATATAAATCCTTCATTGTGGCAATATAAGCCGCTATCTCGCGCTTTCGATTAGGGCTTAGAAAAAAATGCTCACAATCGCTCGTTTTTTCGCTATTTTGCTCGATTTTATGGTTGTAAACTGGTTTTACCGAAATCGGTGAGGTGGGTAAATTGTCGGTTGCGATCGCTTCATCTTCAATTAAAGATGGTTTGTTTTTACTGTCGATCGCAACGCTTACCCGGCTATTTTTGCCTAGCTTTTGGCAGTAAGAATCATTGGCGGTCCGCCATAAGGTTATCGTCTCGTTATTATCGGTTCTTACCGCGTCAATCACCGTTTTACTACCGTATCTTGTCTCAACCGTTCGCGGTGCGCTGGTCAATATTGCTGTAGCTAACTTCATCGTGTTATCATCCTATGGTGTTTGTTGGGAGAAAAGCGATCGCATTGATTGGTAGTCGTTCGATTGCTTTTTTCTATGTCTGTATAGTATCCCGATACATATCAGAATGTCAAGGAGTTTATCGGGATATAAGTAAAAAATATCAAGATAGGTAATCGGTATATCAAAAGCTTATCTATCAGGATACATCAGGATAAAAGGTATATAGTGATAGTGATAGTATCCTGATGTTCATAATGAGACAATCAACCCGCAGCACTCGGATCGACTTAAGGCTCCCTAACGATTTACTCGAAACCATTCAAAACTTAGCGGCGGATCGCTTTAACGCGCCTATTCATCATATATCTGGGAAACCTGAGATAACCCCGGTCATCATTCACCTTATCCGATTAGGTATTAATGCCCTATCTGAGGATCAGACCGATGTTTATCCTTTTAACATTAAAACCGATCAGACTGATACCGATTTAATTACCCGTGAAGACTTAGCGAGAGCGATCGCTTCGCTACGCACTGAATTGGTAGGAGAGATCGCATCAACGAAAAGATAGGGGTTTAGGCAATGTCTAACGAAACCGTGACCTATTCCCTTGAAGCCATTCTCAGGGAAATCAAAGACAGCATTAAGGAAGTTAGCCAAAAAGTCGATTCTCTTGAAAAACGGATAGATGAGAGGTTTGACAGGGTAGATGACCGGCTAACCAAGTTAGAGATAGGACAAGCCAAACTGACTGAGAAAGTCGAGGGCATGGATAAAAGGTTAGAAGAGGTTGAGGGAACCCAGAAAAATCAGGTCTGGACATTAATCGTCCTTTTAGCAGGAGCGATCGGAACAGCAGCGTGGCGATCTTTTTTTTCTGGGAATCCTTAGCAATGTGTTGATAATTAAACCTTTTCGCAAGATGTCTGATAACCTTGTACTACTAAATTCTCGACTTTCTCACCTATCCCCGGTTCCCCCTGTTACCGATTGGGATAGGGTTCTAACCGATTGGTTAAATACTAAGCGATCGCATTACACCCGCCGGGTGTACCAAAAAGACATCGAGAATTTTCTCTCAGACATTGGGACGGAATTAGGGAAGTTTTTAACGCTCGATCGACATGGGGCTTATGCCCTAGTCTCTTGCTATAAGGGGGATTTAATCAAAAATAATCTTAAATCAGCGACTATTAATAGAAGATTAGCGGCTATCAAGTCTTTAGTCGCTTTTTCTTACAATTGCGGTCATTGTGAGTTTATGTTAGAAGCGGTCAAGGGAGAGAAGCTGTGTGCTTATCGAGATACCACGGGCATTGACCCGGAGGCATTTAAGCGAGTGCTAGGGGGGATTGATCGCACTTCCCTAAAGGGAATCAGGGATTACGCCCTCTTAATGCTTCTTTGGAGTAATGCCCGGAGAAGATCAGAAGTGTCTAAGGCTAATATCGGGGACTTTGACCCCGTGACCAAAACCTTAAGAATTTTTGGCAAGGGGCGGGGGAATCAGTCAGAGATTGTCTCACTTGGTAGTGGAACGGTTAATGCGATCGAGGCATGGTTAGAGGCAAGGGGGGAAACTAACCCCGATAAAGCCTTGTTTGTTTCGGTTAATGCTGGTTACAGGGACGGACGGTTATGTCCTCAAGGCATTTACAATATTGTGAAATCTCGCTGTCAGGATGCCGGGATAACTAAGGTGATGAGTCCTCACCGGATCCGCCATAGCAGTATCACGGCCGCGCTAGAGGCTACCGGCGGGGATGTTAGGCGGGTTCAAAAATTAAGCCGTCATTCTAGCCTTAACACCCTCTTAATTTACGACGACAATCGCCGCAATCATCAAGGGGAAGTGACAGATATTCTCGATGGTTTAGTTTAAGTCTCTAAAAACCCCTTCAAAAATGCCCCTAAAACCCACGGAAAAAAGGTTTAGGGGTGATTCATCGTGAGGCTTAGGATGCGATCGAGTGCCAAAAGTGTCTCTATTAGATGCTACCATCTAACCTATCATCTAAGCTTAGATGATTGTGTTAGATGGGAATCTTAGATGCTATGATAAGTATATCATTCAAGATTAGATTAGATGCTATGAGCAAAGTAATTTCTTTTTCAATCAGCGATCGCTATCTCGACAAAATTTGATCGCTTTACCCGTCCCTTACCGACAATTTAGCCGCGAAACAATTCCTAACCGACCGACTTGATGAAGGCTTAAGCAGTAGCTTAGATGCAAGCTTAGATGATGGGTTAGAGGGTAAGCTTAAAACCCTTGTAGAATCAGAGTTAGATGGTATCTTAGATGAGAGGTTAGATGCTACTGTGGGAAAGTTGATCGGTGATTTATCTGAGAGACTGGCAAGGTTAGAAACAAGGTTAGATGATGGATTAGATGCTAGTTTAGATGGTAAGTTAGATGATATGGAACCACTGCTTAAGCTACAGCGAGAGGCTTCGATCGCATCCCATCCCCCCGATGAACCGAACTCGCGTTTACCCGTTCAGAAACCAGCAGAACCAGTAGAACCAGTAGAAACTGACTCATCTATTGAGTCGGGAACGGGTGCGATCGAACCAGCGACTAAGACCATCCCCAAAACCCACTCAGCGATCGCGAAAGAACTCGGTTTAAAATCGCCTAGCACCCTAACCTATTGGGTAAAAAAGGGAGAAATCCCCGCACTTTATCAGGATCGGGTAAAGGTTAGCCGGGACGGAAAAAAGATAGCTTGGATAGGGGGATAGGGTCTTTTTCGGGCTTTTCGATTGTGGGGAGTTGGTGGCCGTAACCAGACCCCTAAAAACCCCTAAACCCATACTCAGTAAGGGTTTTGTGTGGACTTGACGGTGGGGAGTTCGGATACTTTAGGGCGGGAGCTTGACAATACGTCAAAGTAGCTAAAAACCTTACTGCGTATGAGTTTCAAGGGTGACAGCAAGCCGCAACCCGTTTTATAGCGGTCGTCATTGGTATCCCCTGAAAAGCGAATAAATTCCAAGCCTCGATCGCCTGATGCTCGCTAAGATCATCCCATGCCGGTGGGATGGGCGTGGGATTAGCTTTAATGTAATTCATTCCCCAATCCCTTAACTGGTCATCACTCATTGCGGCGAATTTTGCCCTATTTTCCTGAGAATGGGAGTTTTCCCTATACTCCCTTTTTTGGGCTAATTTCTTGCTGATTCTAGCTATCTCTGATTTAAATTTGTTCACAGTCAATTATCCTCTCATTCTCACTTGTTTGCAATTGCTCTTCTATGGCAATCATGCGATCGCTAAGGTCGGCTAATCTGTATCTGTTTAAATTTTCTAAAATGATCTTCGCCGCGTTAGCGCGAACCGGAGCGGGTTGATTTTCGTCTAGCAGGATACCTTCTAAAGTCTCAACTGCTAGGGTTGCCACACTAGACATTTTCGACACAATGCGATCGAAAATTATTTGTTTCCCGCGACTTAATTCACTTCTAAAATTAGCATCCCGGAGCCAACCGTCTAGAGTGCTATTGCTACATTTCATAATCTGGCAAGTGGACGCGCTCGAGTTTCCCGCCAGTAGTAACTCAATCGCTCTTGTTTGCCTGTTATTTAAAAGTTTTTTCGCAACATCTGAACCTTTGTTCATATATTTAAATAGGTTAGTTTAGGTTAGTCCCACAAGTAATTATGGTAATTTTTACCATAATTACTTTAAAAGAAAATAGCCAGTTGATTAATAATTGTAAAATGGCTATTTTTTGCGTTATTTGGCTATTTTTCGCTAAATTTCTTGATTAACGATGCTGTCCTTGTTTCACCAAAATTAACTGCATTTTTCTAGCCCCCTGAGCTTTTCTTGATATTCTTTATATATTTCGGCTTTTTTCTCGCTTTTTTCGAGCTTTAGCCGTTCGGCTTCCTGTTTATGCCCGTCCCCGATTCTATCGGGGATATCTACATCAATCAATCGGCGATAGGCATCAAAATACCGCCATGAGGCGAAGCTATCTAGCTGTTGCTTTTCTAGATCAGTCCAGTTAGGGGCGTGTCCTAAAAAGCTCATCCGTTCGCGTATTAATGCCCTTTGCCTCCAAAGATTTTCGGCACGATGAGCATCCCACAGCCATTTTTTCAAGAGGCTAGAATCGGTCGTTTTAGAAAGAATCTTTCTGGCTTCTTTGGGATTATTAAAAGAGTTTAGGTTCTCAGGCAACTCTGCCACTTCCGTGGCACTTAAAGCCCCGGTTCTAAGTATTAATTTTATCGTGTCATCGGTGGCATTGGCAAGAAAAGTTTGCCAATCTTTTTCGGTTATTTCACTTTCACCATGAGGGATGTAAACCCCCCCGCGCTCAAAATTAGCCGAAAGATTAGATATTTTTAGCATTAAAAGAATCCTTTTTTACTATTTGATAGTGGATAATATTTTTTATTTTTACGTTTTACCTTTTACGCCTCTTCATTTTTTTCTCTGGTGTGTGACCCCCCTATGACGGTAGGGTTGATTCATTTAAATTAAGTACAGCTGATTTTGAGTCAATAAATTTGACCGAAAATTCTCAAGTTTCTCTTGTTCTAATCAAAAGAGTTAGTCACAATAACTAATCTTTAATCTTCTGCCAATATTTATTATGAATAAATTGATAAAGCTTGTTTCCAAGCCACTA
>NZ_JADBSA010000041.1:0-21724 GCF_020246945.1 Microcystis sp. M113S1
CCTTGAATAGACGTTCCTTTTAGGTTCAAAAATTTGTCAAGCATCATAAGTAAAATACTCGGGTTTTTGGCGATTATATCAAATTTTAACTCAATTGTCTATCTTTTGGTATTAACCTATTTGTGCCGTAAGTGTCTCCCTGTATAGATTTCAGCTACTTTTAGGCGTAGGCACTCTCATCGAATTTTATTTTAAGTTAATTATTTGCATAACAATTACCGAAGAGCCAAAAATTATGCAAGAGGTCTAGTGAAGTCGCTGGTTTCGCTCTACTCCTTACGGGGCAAGTCTTTCAACCGATTTTACTCCTTCACTCCCGAAAAATTGAGCCAACGATGAGTCCTGACTCGGAGAATACTGACAGCTTTCTTTTGTCTTTTGCCTTTTTACTTGCTATAAAGTAGGTTTATTGAAGAAGTGGAGGGAATCATCATCCTATGGCGATAATGGCAAAATCATTTAGACAAAGACTGGCAGAGATTTTCGGGTTTGACCTGCGATCGCTGGCTTTATTTCGCATTGCCTTGGCGTTAGTAGTTTTAGTAGATTTATCGGTTCGTTTTAGCCAAGTAACTGCCCATTACAGCGAACTAGGGGTTTTACCCCTAGGAAGCTTATCGAAAGTCTCTGCTAGTCCTTTTTACTGGTCTATTTTTGCCCTCAGTGACTCGGTGCTGGTGCAGAGTATCCTGTTTATTGTCGCTATAGCGATCGCATTATTGCTTTTAATTGGCTATCATACCCGTTTAGCCACGATCGCCACTTGGGCGCTAATCGTCTCTTTACATCATCGCAACCCCCTGTTACTATTTGCCGCCGATGACGTAATCCGGGCAGTATTATTCTGGGGGATGTTTTTACCCCTTGGTGCCTGTTATTCCGTGGAAAGTGCCTTAAACACCAATCCCAACCCCTTACCCAAGCGTGTGGTTTCGGCTGCCACGGTCGCTTTTATGATACAGGTGTGTTACATCTATATGTGGTCAGCGGCCTTTAAAACCAAAAGTGAGACTTGGTGGCCCGACGGTACGGCTGTTTATTACTCTCTCAGTTACGATCAATACGGTACTGCTTTTGCCGGTTTTTTACTATCTTTACCGCCACAATTACTAGAAATCCTCACCTTTTCAGCGTTAATCTTTGAATGGGTGGGTCCACTGCTAATTTTTATTCCCTTTCGCAATAGTCTCTTTAAAATAGTCGCTATTCTCTCGTTTATTCTCTTACATATCGGTTTTGGTCTCAGTTTTCATCTGGGAATTTTCCCGTTTTTGAGTGTTACCCATTGGTTGCCAATTATCCCTAGCTTAGTCTGGGATTGGGGACAAAAACGGATGAGAAACCCAGAAAGAGAAGGTTTAAGGATTAATTACGATCGAGATTGTGGATTTTGCAAAAAAGTTGTTCATCTTCTCCGCACTTTTCTCATTTTACCCGGCACTCCCCTGTTAGTCGCTCAGGATAACCCTTCAATATACGAGGATATGGTAGCCCAAAATTCTTGGGTGGTGGAAGATTGGCAGGGAAAACGGCAGTTTAAATGGTCAGCAGTGGTTTATATTGTCAGTCTTTCGCCAATTTTCTGGTTTTTAGCGCCAATTTTGCGTTTACCGCCCCTTATGGCCCTGGGAACGAGAATTTATGAGTGGATTGCCTCCCATCGTCGTTTTATGGGCAATTTCACCAAACCTTTCAAGTTTCGTCCCCTGACGATTAAATCCTCTTTACCTTTAAATATTTTGGTAATTTTCTTCTTATTGTTGACCAGTATCTGGAATTTACGCAGTTTTGTCCGGCAATCGGCCATTAGAGGCGATTTAAATACACCTTTAATTCAGTCCCTCGATCGCTTGCTCACCCGTCGTACTTTTAATACAATTGATATTCTGGCAAGAATAACTCGTTTAGACCAGTATTGGACTATTTTTGCCCCTTCCCCCCCTCGCGATGATGCTTGGTTTGTGGCAGTCAGTCAATTAGCCGATGGTTCCACGGTAGATATATTTAGAGAAGGACAGCCAGTAATTTGGGATAAACCCACTGAAAGCGATCGCAATCGTTTGTATAAAACCATGCAGTGGCGACAGTATTTTATTAATCTTAATCGATCTATCGGTGGGTCAGTTTATGGAGAGTTTGGTCAGTATCTCTGTCAAAACTGGAATCAGCAGCACGGTAGTGATCAACAGATTAAATCCCTGCGACTTTATATTATGCGGGAAAGGACTGTCCCCCCCGGAGAAAAACAGGGAATCGAAAAAGAACTACTCTGGCAGCAAAACTGTCTTTAATCAGTCATCAGTCATCAGTTATTAGCCAGATCAAAGTTATCTTGTAACTAAAATCTGATAGCTGATAGCTGATTGCTTCTTTTTCCCTTTCAAACTAACTACCGCTCAACTTTAAACATCGCTAGAACCGCTCTGGAGACTAGCGAGGGATTTTTCAAAATTCATTCTCTGTTCAGCATTGCGCAGAAAGTAACCACTCATCATTGCCGAGGCCAATAACCGGCCCAGATGTTCGCGACTGGTACTGATAGTGACCCCGAAATGTTCAGAGGGAAGGTTGCCCAAAAGTCCGATAATGTTGCGTTCCATCACTTGAAAAACCTCTTGGGATTCCGGTTTCGAGAGTTGGGCGATTGTTTCGGGACTTAAGGTCTGGACATACTGCCACAAACTCTCGTAAAATTCACTATCGGTACCGAATAAATTGTGAGGGCGATCGTTTTCTCTATACACCTTTGATCTCCTTAACTCAATTTTTTTATAAACTATCCTTTTGGTTCTTCCAATTTAACAGTTTTTTGAGATAGTGGGGGTCGGCAGAACCGAACCTGAAGGGATGGTAATCCCAAGGGGAAAATCCATCTCCGGCAAAAATCAAAAACTGCCCCGAGAAGCAGATAACCGATCACTGTTCACTGATAACTTTTATTTACCCATACCTAACTGCTGGGCCTTTTGATAGACTTTCCCCTCCGTCAGCAGCGAGGGAGCAATCACCACTTCCACCTGTTGCATTTCCTTTAAGTTCTTAGCACCCAAAGTTCCCATACTGGTTTTCAGCGCCCCCAAGAGGTTATGAGTACCATCATCTAATTTTGCCGGTCCAACGAGGATTTCAGCAATAGTTCCCGTACTGCCCACGCTAATTCGGGTTCCCCGGGGTAGAACTAGGCTAGGTGTGGCCATACCCCAGTGAAAACCGCGGCCAGGGGCCTCCACGGACCGGGCAATGGGAGAACCAATCATCACCGCATCGGCGCCACAGGCGATACATTTGCAGATATCACCGCCGGTAATAATGCCGCCATCGGCAATAACGGGGACGTATTTACCTGTTTCTTGGAAAAAATCGTCCCTAGCGGCGGCACAATCGGCCACAGCAGTGGCTTGGGGAACTCCCACCCCTAAAACGCCGCGAGAAGTACAGGCAGCCCCGGGACCGATACCGACCAAAACCCCGGCTGCCCCGGTTTTCATCAGGTTAAGGGCGACTTCGTAGGTGACGCAGTTGCCCAAAACCACGGGAATGGGCATTTCTTGGCACAGTTGTACTAAATCGAGGGGGGTGATAGCTTCCGGGGATAAATGGGCAGTGGAAACAACGGTTGCTTGGACAAAGAGAATATCGGCCGCTGCTTGGGCAACAATAGCACCGTATTTGACGGCACCGGCAGGGGTGAGGCTAACTGCCGCAATACCGCCTTTTTCTTGAATTTCTTGGATACGAAGCTCGATTAGTTGCGGTTTAATCGGTTCTGCGTAGAGTTCCTGCATTAAACCGACGAATTCTGATTTGCCGACCGCCGCAATGCGATCGAGAATCGGGTTAGGATCTTCGTAACGGGTTTGAATTCCTTCGAGGTTTAGTACCCCTAGCGCCCCCAACTCGGAGAGAAGGACAGCCATTTTAGTATCCACCACCCCATCCATAGCGCTGGCGATAATCGGGATTTCCCGCTCGATATTGCCGAGAGACCAACGGGTATCGGCTAAACTAGGATCGAGGGTTCGCACTCCGGGTACAAGTGCGATTTCATCGATACCGTAAGCTCTACGGGCTGTTTTGCCCCGACCAATAATTGTATCCACGTTTCTATACTATTTCAGACCTATTTAGCCTAGACTAGCAAATTTCGCACCATCTCGAAAAGCTTTTCGGTATTATGGCTGACTAGGCCCTGGGAAAATAATCGCCGCAGTCGATCGCTTGTTCGGTGTTGGCGCTCCTGGGTTGTACACTACATTTGAGGCGATAATCGTTGGTAAAGTAGCGGCAGTGGGAGCAAGGGATGGAGTGCATCCGTCGGGCAACTTGCCAACTATCGCGCACGGCACTGGCTAAAGACCAGCAAACTAAAGCGATAATGGCAGCGGCGATTGAAAAACGTAAAATAATCCAGATTTCCATGGCGAGCGACTAAAATTACCTGATTTGAATAGGAATCAACCGAGGCAATTGGCATAGGTTTAGATACTGAACAGTTTACTGACATCCAGACTAACCGTTAGCAATCACCAGACTTTTAAGCACATTTTCGGTCATAGCCGCTAGTTGATCCAATTGTTCCTGATGGCGTTTTGCCTGTTTTTTGGCTTCTACCTTGCGTTTCAGGGCTTCCCGGGCTAAATCATCGCGATTTCTGCTTAAAGCTTCGATCGCTACTCGATTCCATGTTTCTGCTTCTTGAATGGCTTTTTTGTACTGGGGTTGAATTTCATCCCAACTGACCTTAAGATTGCTTAAAGCACCTTTTAATAGGGTTTGGGCATTGTTGGGGTCGGCTCCGATGAGGGATTTTTTCAGAGGTTCGTAGAGTCCCACCGCTTGTAAATGGGTAATAATCGGGATAAATTCTTCTATCTGTTGACTTTTGCTAATACCAGTCTTACACCAAGTGGCAAAATGTTCGCAGTTGTTAAAAAGAAGATTATATTTCTGCTCCCCCAGACGACTTAGCGCCCTTTCTACCACCACATCGGGGATAAAGGAAAATCCCACCTCTACATGGCGCACCACATAGATTTTACCGCCCCTAGCAAAAGTTTCTAGGGAAGTTCGTTCAACAATCTCGCTCGGTTTTCGGTAATGAATGACGCTACCATCACCGCAATCGATGCCATGATGGGCATAAACACCCTGAAGATTGAGCAATTCCCGATAGGCGTATATTTGATCCCCTTTAGCCATATTTTTTTAGTGATAGAGTAAACAAGTAGATTATCTATTGAGTCAGTTTTTCCAGTTATTAATAAGCCATTCAGATTTGGGTCTTCTGGTTTTCGTGTTTTACTTTTTGTTATGAATTAAAGCAAGCAAACAGCTTAAGTCGAAAATGTTCAAGATTGCTTTAATTCATAACTTATTCTTTTAATAGGCTTTATTTTTGTATTCATGCCCTCAGTTAATCCATTGGTTGTATAATTTTCACAGTAATTATCTAACCGTTGACTCTGTGGAAGGACTCTGGTGGGGCAGCGGAGAAGGAGAATCACTAACCCTCCTAGAGGCGCGATTCCTGATTTTGAAAATATGCGCTGCCGCTTTTTAGCCAGCCTTTCGCCATAATTTTTGATTATCATCCTTGATCCAGAAGAGCCTTTTCTTATTTTACTAAAGAATGCTTAACAGAGAAACACCAGCCAGTATAATAATACAACCAAATAGTCTTTGTTTGATATTTTTTTCATGAAATAAAAAATAGCCATACCCCACACTCATCAATAAACTGCTTTGTTTCACCGCCACTGAATTCGCCGCCACCGTTCAATTAAATCTTTTGCCAGATAAAGATTTAGTCGATTTATGCCCCCCTATCGAACCATAACAAGTAACGAAGAACCGTCAAGGTAAAGTTTTATGACAGGATTCAACGTTTCTGCATCTAGTCAGTCAGGTACTGGTACGCTTCAAACTTGAATGGGCCGCTCTCAGACGAGCGAATCAGACACCTGTGACAAGCCTCAATTTACGGAGACTCTATGGCTAAACAATTCAACGGGACAATCGCCCTCGATATTCGTGATTCCGTACCCGATTGGGAACCCTACGCCGAACCGAAAGCACCCGCAAATTCACCGAATATTCTTTACATAGTCATTGACGATACGGGATTTGGTGCCTGGGAAATGTTTGGTGGCAAAATTAAAATGCCCAATTTAGCTCGTATTGCCAAAAAAGGCTTAATTTATACCAACTTTCACACTACCGCTCTTTGTTCTCCCACTCGTTCATCCCTATTAAATGGACGCAATGCTACCAGTAACGGGATGTCTTGTATCGAAGAGGTGACAGCGGGTTTCCCTGGTAATAATGGTCGCATTCCCTTTGAAAATGCCATGATTCCAGCCGTATTGAGTGAGCGTGGCTGGAGTACCTTCGCCCTTGGTAAATGGCACTTAGTGCCAGAAGAAGAGGCAAATATGGCATCCACGAAGCGGCATTGGCCTTTAGGTCGTGGTTTTGAACGCTATTATGGCTTTTTAGGCGGAGAAACCGATCAATGGTATCCAGATCTGGTCTATGATAACCATCTGATTGAACCTCCTTATGGTCCCAATATGGGGGATACAGAGAACGGTTATCATCTATCGAAAGACCTGGTAGATAAGGCAGTTGCCTTTATCCAAGATCAAAAGGCGATCGCTCCAGATAAACCTTGGCTGATGTACTTCTGTCCCGGTGCCAACCATGCACCCCATCAAATCTGGCCTCAGAAGATCCTAGATTATGGTTATAACACGAGCCTGGGAGCTCCCGATAATCCACAAGATTTATCCTTTGTCGAGACAAGTATCTTTAAAGATGGCTATGAAGTCTATCGCACAGAAGTCCTTGCCAAAATGAAAGAATTAGGCATCTTTGGGGATGAGGTAACAACACCCTCGGAGATTAATCCTCATGGTGAAGGTGAGCTTGGAGAACCTAACCCTGACCACACTAAGATCCAAGGAGTTCCTGCTGGTAAGACGTGGCCTCAAACTGATTGGGTAAAACCTTGGGAAGGATTAAGACCCGAAGAAAAGGCATTATTTATCCGTATGGCCGAGATTTATGCGGCATTCTCCACCTATACCGATGAACAAATTGGTCGTTTGCTCGATTTTCTCGAAGAAACGGGTCAAATGGATAACACCATCATTGTTGCTGTAGCTGATAATGGTGCTAGTGCAGAAGGTGGGCCTAATGGTTCAGTGAATGAAAACCTGTTCTTTAACGGTATTCCCGATGATTTTGACAAGAACTTTGCCCTTCTCCAAGATTTAGGCACACTGAAAACCTATAATCACTATCCTACAGGATGGGCTTGGGGCTTTGATACGCCTTTCAAATACTGGAAACGTTGGTCAGGTTATGAAGGTGGTGCTGCAACTCCCTTTATGATGTGTGGACCGGGTATCGCAGATACGGGGATTCGCAAACAGTACATTCACGCGGTTGACTTAGTACCTACCCTTTACGAAATGTGTGGTGTAGAACCCCCAGAAGTGGTTAAAGGTTACACCCAAAATCCCATTGAGGGAATTAGCTTCGCCTATACTTTCGCTCCCGAATATGCTCAACCTGAGTATCAATTTGCTTACAGACTCTCTGACGAGCAAAAACCCAAGGATGCCAATGGAAAACCCAAGAAAGTGCGAGAAACTCAGTTCTATTCGATGTTAGGAACAAGAGGAGTCTGGTATAAAGGTTGGCACGTTTGTACTGTCCATGCTCCTGCGCCTTCTAATTGGGGTAATTTTGAGAAGGATATCTGGGAATTGTACTGTATGGATGGGGATCTGAAATTGGAATTAACTCCCGATCCGACTCAATCTCGTAACTTAGCTAATGACCCGAAATATGCCGATAAACTCGAACAGATGAAGTATATGTGGTTCGTGCAAGCAGGGTTATACAAAGGTATGCCTATTGATGATCGCTCGGCTATGGGTGGAGATCGTCCCCAATTACGTCCCCCAGCATTTGCTCAAGATGACCCAAAGGATGCTACCTTCAGTTACACCTATTATCCAGGGGGATCAGAAATTCCCGAAGCCGTTGCTCCGAATACCCGAGGTCGTTCTTACGAAATCGAAGCCATTGTTGATTTCTCCACGGGTGAGACTCCTAAAGGGGTAATGATAGCTCATGGAGGAAGTTTTGGTGGATATAGTTTCTATATCTACGAGGGCAAACTCTGTTATGTCTATAACTGGTTAGGACAACAGCAACAGAAGATCACTTATCCACTCTCTAATCTTGCCGACAAGGAAAATACACTCAAAGTTGTATTTAACAAGAAGCCCAATCAACAACCGGATAGCAAGTTTGGTGGTAGTACCATAGGAGAGGTACAACTCTATATCAATGGTATTAAGCAAAGTACCAAGATTGAGGAAGCTTTCCCAGAATATCCTGAGCAATTCCTGACTCAACCGGGTAAGTTTGGGGCGGGATTTAATATTGGTCGAGATCCCGGACAGCCTGTATCATCAGACTACGAACATGAGTTCGAGTTTTTCGAGTTTGAAGGTGCGAAGCTGAAAAAAGTCATTGTCACGATTAAAAATGACGCGGGCGCGGGCGCGATCGATCCTGAGACAGAATTAATAGGGATGTTGTGGCGTGACTAATCTGCTTAGTCTGTAGCATAGACCCGATTTGCTTTCAAAGCTGTAGGGGTAATTTCTGCATTGCCCCTACCCACTCTAACCCTTGATAAAATAAAGGCTATATCTTGAGTATGCAAATATCTCAAAACCCCTCATCTGCTCCAGGTAAACCTCCCCATAAAGATCTGATCTGGATTCCGGGGGGAACATTTGAAATGGGGTCAAACAGTCGTAAATATCCTGAAGAAGGACCCGTCCACACCGTAACCGTTAGCGGCTTTTGGATGGATAAATATTTGGTCACTAATAAACAATTTAGAAAATTTGTCAAAGAAACAGGATATATTACCTTTGCTGAAAAACCACCGAAAGCAGAAGATTATCCTAATGCTGATCCTGAAATATTAGTTCCCGGATCTGCCGTTTTTGTGAAACCAGATCGTCCCGTTGATCCTCGTACTGTCTGCTGGTGGCAATATATGCCGGGGGCAAATTGGCGACATCCCGAAGGTACTGGAAGTTCAATTAAAAATCGAGAAAACCATCCTGTAGTACATATTGTCTATGAAGATGCCCTTGCCTATGCAAAATGGGCAGGAAAAGAACTCCCAACTGAAGCACAATGGGAATTTGCTGCACGAGGGGGTTTAGAGGGGGCAGAATTTGCTTGGGGTGATGAATTTATGCCTAATGGTAAAGTCATGGCTAATACTTGGCAAGGACAATTTCCTTGGCAAAATCTCAAACCTCATGCACCCGGTCCAGAAGCAGTAGAAAGCTATCCCCCCAATGGTTATGGACTTTATGACATGATAGGTAATGTCTGGGAATGGACACAAGATTGGTATCAGGAACAACATCCCAAAAACCCGACTAAAGCCTGTTGTACCCCGAAAAATCCCCTAGGCGGAACCGAAGAAGATAGTTATAACCTCAAACTTCATCCCTCAATGCGAAAACCCCGTAAAGTCCTCAAAGGAGGCTCTTTCCTCTGCGCCCCTAACTACTGCGCTCGTTACCGTCCCGCCGCTCGCCATCCCGAAGATATCGACACTTCTACCAATCATATCGGTTTTCGCACAATTTTTTGTCCTGATTAGAATTTATTACCGCTCACAATGACAATTAAGATGGCTCATTATGTTCTATTTTTAAAAGTTTCAGAGGGAAAATAACCAAACAGTTGTTTATAATCAGAGGCAAGATGTCCTCGCTCAAAAAAACCTAATTCTTCGGCAATTTGATAAATTAACGTTAGTTCGGGGTTTTGGGTAATGGATTGATGTAAGGCGTTAAGACGAAGCTTTTTAAAATAATTTTGAGGAGACATTTCTACTCTAGCTTATATGACGCAGCCAAGCACTCTAAGCGATCGTGCTTATATGTCGCCCCAAGAACGAGATCTGGCCTATAAGAAAATGCGTGAAGATTTTGAAGGCTACAAACGTCGTTTAGGCTGCTAATAGTCTAAATTTAGATCTCTTAACTGAAGTTTAATTAATAATTTTTGAGGCGCGTTTCTAACGTGCCTTTTTTCAAAATTTTATTTAAACTTTGGCGATTATAATTGACATTAATTCCTTGCATTTTCACGAGCGCACTTAGGTGTCTCATGCCAACGATACTTTTAGCCAGCACAAAACCTACCCAGCAGCACATCAAGGTAAATGTACTTATGTAAAATAATCATTTTTGGGGAGTGGTTTGAGAAGCTATTTCATTAGTTTTGGTAAAATTATAAGCCTGGCTTATTCACCCTTATTGGGGTATATTTAATTTATGTTCCTATCTATAAAAGCAACTTTTGTATAACTTCTTTCCATATTTGAAGATTTACAGCTTGTCAAAACCTATTGTAGCATTTATCTTAATAGTGAGGTACAAAGTTTTCCTTTGGGGGAGTCGGTGGTCAATACCAAATTAGGTTACACTTCATCTCTATGGGAAACGCTGTAAAAATTATCGAAGCAGAAATTGAGAACTATAGCCTAAACACCAGCGATTCAAGACCCTTTTTGACTGTTAACCCCCTTAACCCAGAGATTATGGATGCTTTTAGTCCCTTTCCCCCTGACTGGACAGAGAATGCTGTTCACGCCTACAATTTTTGTTGTCCTTACTGTGGGGCAAAAGCTAAAGAAGCTCAGTCCGTTTGGATCAATCGCCGCGCACCCGTTTTAGGAGAAGATTCCCGTCGTAAATGGCAGGAATTCTATCATTGTCAATGCGATCGAGTTTGGTGGGCCTGGAGTAGTGATCGACCTGCCGAAAATAAGTAATTCTCAATCGGGAATGGAAAATATGGCCGATGTTTATGTTTCTTGGGATGAATACCATCGTCTGATCGAAAAATTAGCAGTAAAAATCGATCATTCTGGTTGGCAATTTGCTCAGATTGTCTGTTTAGCTAAGGGAGGATTGCGCGTCGGTGACATTCTCTGTCGTCTTTTTCGTCAACCCCTAGCCATTCTCTATGCTGCTTCCTACGGGGGGCAAAATCATCAAATTCGGGGAGAATTAACTATTTCCTCGAATTTAGCCATGATCGAGTCCCAATTAAAGAGTCCCTTGTTATTAGTGGATGATTTAGTCGATTCGGGAATCACCCTCCAAAAAACCTCGATTTTTTTACAGGAAAAATACGGGATTACCAATATCAAAACCGCAGTGATCTGGTACAAAGCAGCATCAAGAATCAAACCTGACTATTATGTGGAATACTACCCCGATAATCCTTGGATTCATCAACCCTTCGAGCGTTACGAGTTAATTACACCCAAAGACCTCCTAGAATAAATTCAGTTTAGCATCAGCGGTAGAGAGTTTCCCCTTAAAAATACCACCAAAGAAGATTCATGTCTGAAATCGGCAACGCCATCTATTCTCCGTAGGATTCAGCAGTAATTTTGCCCCGAAAAACGATGTAATTATAAACTGTATAGGCTAGTAAAATTGGGATTAAAAAACCCACAAAAGTCAGCATAAACACCAAAGAACTAGGGGCGGCCGCCGCTTGATAAATTGTCACTGACGGGGGAATAATATCGGGAAAAATCAACAATCCCAAACCGATAAAAGAGAGCATAAACAGCAATACTGTCCAGACCATGGGGGTGTTTTCTTCCTTTAGTTGCAAACTCCGCAATAATAAACCCAGTAACAGCACAGCTAAAATCGGGATGAGGATAAAGATGTAAATTAGTCGAGGGTCAAATAAACGCTGACGGATATGGTCAGAAAGCAGCGGCGTACTGATGGTGATAAAGACAGCACCGATAAAAGTGGTAATAGCGGCAATTTTTGCCGTTTTATAGTGAACTTCCTGTAAATTACCCGTAGTTTTCAGAATTAGGTAAGTGGAACCCACTAAAACATAAGCTTGGATTAAAGTTAGAGACACTAGAATCGATCGCCATGTTAACCAATCAAAGGGGCCGCCGGCAAAATGACCCAATTCATCCACTTTAATGCCCTCAAAAACCGCACCGAGGGCAAATCCTTGCCCCAAAGCGGCCAAAAAACTGCCGAGTCCGAAGGCATAATTCCAGAACAACTTGCGACGAGAATGTTCACGAAACTCGAAGGAAACAGCCCGAAATAACAGTCCCACCACCATAATCACAGCAGGCAGGTATAAAGCGTTTAAAATTGTCCCGTAAGCTAGGGGAAACGCCCCAAACAGGGAACCCCCCATCAAGACAATCCAAGTTTCGTTAGCATCCCAAACATTGCCCAAGCTGGTCATTAAAATACTGCGACGCTTCTCGGAGGAGGAAGTCAGGGAAAGAATTCCCACCCCCAAGTCAAAACCATCGAGAAGGACGTAGAGAAATAGAAATAATCCCAGAATCAAAAACCAAATTTGTGGCAGAAAATACTGTAAAGGTTCCATAGTTCCTCCTATTGTTGCGCTTCTAGGGAACGAGGATTTAGTTCTGGTGAGGTCACTTTTTCCTCTTGAGTCCCCGGCAGTGGTAAGTTAAGATTTGGTCCCTGACGGATAATACGACTGCCGAAATAGAGAGCAGAAACCAAGAAAACCACATAAATCGCCGTAATTCCGATTAAAGAGGTTAAAATCTCGCCCGCAGGTAGATGAGAAGCTGCATCCACCGTCCGGATTTGATTGTAAACTGTCCAGGGTTGACGACCGACACAACGGACAATCCAACCGGTTTCCACTGCAAGATAACCCAGGGGGGCAGCAAAAACCCAAGCGCGTAGTAACCATTTTTGACTGTCGATTTTTTCGTTAGATAATTGACCGCGCAGCCATTGCCCGACAGTTACAGCCATTAAAGACGCAAGAAAAAGACCGATAGCGACCATAATCCGGAAAGAATAATAGATTAGCCCCACCATGTGCGGTCTGTCTTCGTATTTCCACGTTTTTAAGCCGAGAACAGGTTCCGATAACTTGGGTTTTAACTCCAAAAGATAACCCAAAGCATTAGGTATCTTCACTTCCCAGCTATTTGTCTCCGCTTTATCCTTGGGTAAAGCAACCAAACTCCAACCGGCAGTTTCTCCTGCGGGAATGGTTTCCCATTGCGCTTCCATGGCGGCTAATTTAGCCGGTTGATAGTGATACACTTGTTCGGCACTAAGATGACCGACAAAAATTTGCAAGGGAGCGATAACAATCGCTAGAGTAAGAATAATTTTGAGAGAACGACTAAAAAAGCTAATGTGACGTTTATTGAGCAAATACCAAGCACTAATGCCACCAATGACGAAAAGAGAAGTTTCCAGAGTAGCGAAAAACATATGCAGGAAACTATTAACCATGAAGGGATTGAGAATCGCTTGTAGGTAATCTTGAACGATAAATTTACCATCCACGAAAATGCCGCCAGCAGGGGTTTGCAGCCAAGAATTAGCGGTTAAAATCCAGAAAGTGGAAAGATTAGCCCCGAAAGCGACGAGAATTGTCGCCAGGAAGTGAATTAACGGGGGAACTCGTCCCCAACCAAACAGCATAATTCCTAGAAAACTAGCCTCTAGCATAAAGGCCATGGTTCCCTCGAAACCGAGGATAGTTCCGAAAAAGTCCCCCACTGCTTCCGAAAAAGGCGCCCAATTCATGCCAAACTGAAAAGCCATGGGTAAACCAGAAGCAACTCCAATGCCGAAATTGAGAATGTAGAGTTTTGCCCAGAAGCGAGCGTGATGATAGTAGTCAGGATTGCGGGTTTTTAGCCATAATCCTTCGACAATAACTAGATAAATGCCCATACCAGTGGTTAACACCGGCCAAAGCATGTGGAAGATAGCGGTGATGGCGAATTGTATCCGCGACAAAGCAACGGGATTGGCAAGTAAATCCATGATTATAATCTTTAAACGATCGTGAAGATAAGCACCTATAATACTTAGCCAGTAATGCCCTGAAAAGGCAAGGTTAAATAGGAATTATATAGATTGTTTTTAGATTTATGCGATCGCTTTAATGTTACTCAATGACCTAGTTAGTATTCTTGTATTATATTTGAGGGAAAACTCAGAAAAATTGCTAGAATATTAGCCTGATTAATTAATTTTCCCCTCGATCGAGTATGACTTTCTCCTCAGCCGCAGACTTTCAAGATGAATTTGATGTCATCGTCGTCGGGGCGGGCCATTCCGGCTGTGAAGCGGCCCTAGCTTGCGCCCGTCTCGGTTGTCGTACCCTTCTCCTCACCCTTAATCTCGATAAAATCGCTTGGCAACCCTGTAACCCCGCCGTCGGTGGTCCGGCTAAATCCCAATTAACCCACGAAGTGGACGCTTTAGGCGGCGAAATTGGCAAAATGGCCGACCGCACCTATCTGCAAAAACGGGTTCTTAATGCCTCTCGCGGACCGGCAGTCTGGGCCCTACGCGCCCAAACCGATAAACGGGAATACGCGGCAATTATGAAAGGTATCGTCGAAACCCAAGCAAATCTGGTTATTCGGGAAGGCATGGTCACAGACCTGATTTTAGGGGCAAATGAGCAAGTTTTAGGGGTAGAAACCTATTTCGGCACTTGTTTCGCCGCTAAAGCCGTCATTTTAACCACTGGCACTTTTTTAGGCGGCAAAATCTGGATCGGCGGCAAGTCTATGGCAGCCGGACGCGCGGGCGAATTTGCGGCGGTGGGTTTAACAGATACCCTAAATCGTCTCGGATTCGAGACCGGTCGCCTAAAAACTGGCACTCCTGCCCGTGTGGATAAGCGTTCGGTGGATTACTCCCGTATGGAACCGCAACCGCCCGATGACGAGGTACGTTGGTTTAGTTTTGATCCCGATGTCTGGATCGAACGAGAACAAATGAACTGTCATCTCACCCGCACCACGGCGGCAACTCATCAATTAATCAGAGATAATTTACATTTATCCCCCATTTATGGCGGTTTTATTGACTCCAAAGGTCCGCGTTATTGTCCCAGTATTGAGGATAAAATCGTCCGTTTTGCCGATAAAGAAAGTCATCAAATTTTTATCGAACCGGAAGGGCGCGATATTCCCGAACTTTATATCCAAGGGTTTTCTACGGGACTGCCGGAAAATGTTCAATTAGCCATGCTGCGGACTTTACCCGGTTTAGAAAAATGTGTGATGTTGCGTGCTGCTTATGCAGTGGAATACGATTATTTACCGGCAACTCAGTGTTATCCAACCCTGATGACGAAGAAGATTGAGGGGTTATTTTGTGCGGGACAAATTAATGGGACAACCGGTTATGAAGAAGCGGCAGCCCAAGGACTGGTGGCGGGGATTAATGCGGCGCGGTTTGCTTTAGGAAAAGAGTTAATTGTTTTTCCGCGGGAGGAAAGTTATCTAGGAACTTTGGTCGATGATTTGTGTACCAAGGATCTGCGGGAACCCTATCGAATGTTAACCAGTCGTTCCGAATATCGCTTAGTATTGCGATCGGATAATGCTGATCAAAGATTAACACCTTTAGGGCGAGAAATTGGCTTAATTGATGACCGATGTTGGCAATTATTCCAAACTAAACAAGCTAATATTATCGCGGAAAAAGAACGCTTACACGAAACGAGAATTAAAGAACGGGATCAGGTGGCAATTGCCATCGTTAAGGATACGGAACAAAAAATCAAAGGTTCTCTCTCTTTAGCGGATTTAATGCGTCGTCCTAACTTCCATTATCTCGATCTCGATCGCTATGGTTTAGGTAATCCCGATTTAAATTTAGCCGAAAGAGAAGGGGTAGAAATTGAGATTAAATATTCCGGTTATTTGAAACGACAACAAAATCAAATTGACCAAATTAGTCGCCACAGTAACCGTCATTTATCCCCCGATATTGACTACATGAAAATCGAAACTTTGTCAATGGAATCCCGGGAAAAATTAACAAAAATTAAACCCGCCACCATCGGCCAAGCCTCGCGAATTGGCGGAGTCAATCCCGCCGATATTAACGCTTTATTAGTATATTTAGAAATGCGGCAGATGTCGGCAGTTAAAAGTTAGGAAATAATCCTGATTATCAGCGATCAAGAGTTATCATCGGCTGCTTAATTGGCATCCCCAATCAAAATAAATAGCGACCAAAAATAAGGATGGGGATACTTTTCGATCAGGCTTAATTTTGCCTCTCTCATCGATGCGCTTTTGCTCATTCCTTTCTGGAGATTTTGATAGAATTCAGCCATCATAATCGAATTAATTGCCTCAGAGGACTTGTCTTCGCCTGCTGGGGTATGTTAGCATTGAATAGGCTCAGTTAGTTCTTTTCCCGTTCTAGATACTGTACTGAAACGTTCTATAGGCTTAGATGAGTTATGAAGATTGAACCAACATACACCTCGATCGGTGCACTTTTTAAACGTCAATCTACGTTTTTTATTCCTAAATATCAGAGAGCTTATGCTTGGGAATCAGAATCAGTCTCAGATTTTATAAAGGATTTACTTAATTGCTTTGAAAAAAGAAAGCAAAATTCGCCAGCCAATGAGTCATTTTTTTGGTGGCATTCTGAGTGTCAAACACCCTGTTGTTGGAGCATTTGATCAGCATAAATACGAGATAATTGATGGACAACAAAGAATAGCTACATTTGCTTTGTTGGTTGCTTGTATGATTAAAACTTATCGGAACCTGCAATCAGAGGCTCAACAGTCAGCAGGGGAAACTGATTTAGTATCAATTATCAAAAAACGTCTTCAAGATTTGTCAAACAAATTTATTAAATTCGAGCAAGAGATTCAAAGACAAGTAACCCCTGTAGAAGTTTTAACACTTTCAAAAGCTGATGACCCTTTTTATCAAGAATTAATTGGTGATAGGAATCCATCTGTATCAAGAGATTCACACCGTAAAATTTCAGATGCACATAAAACTTTGTTAAAGGAAATACAAGGAATAATTAATGTTAATGATACGATAGAAGATAGGATAGACAATCTCGAAATTATTCAAAATATATTAGACAATGATTTTACAATTTTGCACATGGTAACTGAAAATAGAGAGGATGCTTTTAGACTTTTTCCAGTTATCAATGATCGAGGAACCAATCTTACAGATGGAGATTTATTAAGAGCTAAAACATTGGAACTTCTCGAAGGCGAAGGCTATTCCAGAAACCAAGATTCTGTAGAAAAATTATGGGACAATATCCTGTCCGATTCACCAACCCACACAACTGATTATTTAAATTGGATTTATGATTCTTATCAAGGTAATAGACCAAAACAGAATGCCGTGTTTGATATGTTTCTTGATAAATTTTTCCCACAACATAAGCAACAAAATTTTACAGAAGATGATGCCGAACAAATTTATCAAGTAGTAAAAAAGACTCACGAAGACATTTTGAAGTGTAGAAAACTGGTAAAAGGAGAATGGTTGTATGAACTTCGGCAACCTCTAACCAGTTGGGATAAAACTCGTTTGAACATTCTTATAGTTGAACTTGGACATACTTTATCAATTCCTTGATTACTGGCAGCATCTGAACTCAATCAAAAATCATTCTCAGAAATAGTTAATATTTTAGAAAAGGTATTCTTTCGGTATAAAATAGTATGTAATCAACACATAACACCGCTTAAAAATATCTACGCCCAAGAAGCTCTTAATATTCGCAAAAATCCCAATAATTATAATGTTAATAATCTCAGAAATGAGCTACAAAAACTTATGGAATTAAAGGCATCAGATCAAAAATTCAGGGATAACCTAGTTACCCTTGAATATCAAGAATCTGGTGGTAGCAACAAGCCTCTAAAATATTTTTTAATGACAATTGAGTATTACTATCAATGGTACAAAGACGGTGCAAGTGGTGAGTCTGTATGTCTTGACAAAAGCAGATTATATGACTTTGCTGGCACATCGATCGAACATATATATCCTCGTAACGTCAGTGAATCTGACCAAGATAATGAGCTTGACCAACTCAAAAATTCTCTTGGCAATCTTACTATTTTAGACACTGCACAAAATAGTATTGGAGGCAACGAAAATTTTTCTAATAAAAAACCGCTCTATCAAAAATCTTCAGTTTTGTTAACTCAAGAGATAGGCTCAAAGACAGCTTGGACAAAGAGTGAAATTGAGGCTCATCAAAAATTACTGATAGATGCTGCTGTTGCCATTTTTCGTCTGTAGCTTACGGAGAGAAAAAGGTCGGGCATTGCAGAAAATTTCCTGAATTTCTCACATCACTTAACAATTTTAGGCTTTCCTCGCATCCGTATTTTGCGCTATTACCGCAGGGACGAGAGAGGAGAGTTTCCCGTTAACAACTGGTAGGGTGACGGTAGCCACTAGGGAGAGGGTAAGTAAGGCGTAAAATTTGGGATTCATAGTTATTTCCGCTATCAGTTATTAGTTAATACACCTCATCATGAGTTCCAATGTTAATCAAAACTATCCTATCTGTTTGAGTTTTCTCGTCTCGTTCCAAATAGAAAATGATGCGGCAATCATAACCACAGGAACAAGCTCTCAATTCCTGATATTCTCCCCTGAGACGATGAACCATTAAACTAGGTGCAAACATATCCTCTTGCATTAGCTTCAGTGTTTGATCGACTTGTTTCCGCAACAGCGCATTGCGTCTAACAAACTTTTTCAGCGATCGCTTAAATCGTCTTCAAAATCCTCCAAATAACGATCTAAATCCGCGATCGCATCTTCTACTGTCATCGGTTGGAGATTACCAGACCGATACTCTGTCAAACCCTCCTGACATTCTCTCAAAAACTCCTGTCTTCTTACCTCCACACACCGCTTTTTAACAATCTCGATTAACATCTCTTGCTGTTCCCTGGGTAATTGACTAACCAACTCCAGCGCGTTTTCAAAGGTAATCATATTAGACCTCTTGCATAATTTTTTTATGGTATAATGGAAGGTTTGGCTTTTTTCTCAATTTTTAGATGGAAGTGGAAAAAAGAATAAAATGTGATCTTAGGTGAGGAAATCATCTATACTTTTGCTATGTTTATTAGCAAAAATATGGATTATCAAAACTTATCAGATGAACAATTCAAACGCCGTTTCGGTGTGTATAAACAAACATATAGAAAGATGGTAGAATCAGTAAAAAGTGTTGAAGCCGACTCTAATTCAGCATCTAAAAGGGGACCGAAACCTAAACTATCTATAGAAGAACAAGTTTTAGTAACGTTAGAATATTGGCAAGAATGTAGAACATATTTTCAGATTGGTACAAGCGGTCAACTATCAGAATCAACTATAGGTCGGATTGTAAATAAGAAGGAAAAAATGCTTTGACAATCGGGAAACTTCCGTTTAAAAGGAAAAAAGCTCTACTAAATCAAGCAGAGATACCGGTCGTAACGGTAATGGATGTAACGGAAACTCCCATTGAACGCCCCCAAAAGAAACAGAAAGATTTTTTTGGGGGTAAAAGAGGTTATCATACTTTAAAATCCCAATTAGTAGCTGATCAAAATACCGAGGAAATTATCTGTGTCTTTTGTGGGAAAGGTAGAGGTCATGATTTTAGTTTATTTAAAAAAAGTCGAGTTCGTTTTCATCCTTTAACTAGGGTTTGCTGAATAAATATAAAAACCTTGTTGGATAATACTTTTAGACTTTTTTCCCATCAAAAAGTGCCTTAGCTAGGGGTGATCGGGGGGAAAATTCAGGTACTTTGTCCCTGAAAATTAGGTAGTTGACCACCTGAAAATCGGTAAAACCCTACACCCCACACCCCACACCCTGCCCCCAGGGAAAACTTTTTGCCGCAAACCCTAACTACTAGCAGAGAAGACAGTGGTTATCAGGGAATAGCTGCATACCATAGTAATAGTTATACACCGAAAAAGAAACCAGAAAATAGAAAATTAACAGAGTTAGAGAAGGGGTATAACAAGGCTTTATACAAAGAAAGGATTATCATTGAACCTATAAATAGGAAACTCAAAATCTTGAAAATCTTATCCTGTAAATATCGGAATCGTCGTCGAATATATAGTTTAAGATTTAACCTGTTGGCGGCTATTTATAACTATGAGTTATACTAAATCTGGTTATTAAAAACTGATTATTGATTTTCCCCTTTGCATGAGTGCCTCTTGCATGAGTGCCTCTCCTCATAACTAGCCTATACTCAACGGATTTAGTATTAGGGATAGGTATAGCAACTTCTTAAA
Source organism: Microcystis sp. M113S1 (assembly GCF_020246945.1). Lineage (NCBI taxonomy): Bacteria > Bacillati > Cyanobacteriota > Cyanophyceae > Chroococcales > Microcystaceae > Microcystis > Microcystis sp. M113S1. The sequence goes on from NZ_JADBSA010000041.1 coordinate 20,224, forward strand.
AGTTGCCAAACATTAATCAAGTCAAGGATAATTTATTCTCAATTATAAAAATTGAGATAGTTTGTGCCGCTTAAATAAAGAAGTTTTGATAACCAAATTAAAGCAGCTCTAAAGAGTTTTGAGTTAAAAGTAAAACTTCAGGTTTTCATTTAGAGCAAATGTACTAGCTAACTAATTTTTGGGGTAAAATTAGTTAACTGACTATTATAACATATAATTAATTTGCAAGAGTTCTAGTAATCAGTCATCAGTCAACAGTCGTTAGCGATCAGTCATCAGCGATCAGCGATCAGCATTCAGCTATCAACTTGTTATTTCTTGGGTTATGGCCATTGAAGCTAGAACAGCTTCAATGGTTAAGATTCTAGAAATCGTTTGTTCCCTAGCTAAAACTCGCATTAACCTGATAAGAGATCAAATCTCCCTCGACAAAGAAACTGAGGCCGTAGCGACCTGGTGTTAAATTCAAGGATAATCGAGCGCCGTATTCAACCGAACCGACAACGGTGGCGACACCCTTACTATCGAATCGGACTAACTCGGTGATCACCTTGGGGTCGGTGGCGAGTTCCAGACGAAGGTTACGGGAAGTCCTGAATCTGAGTCTGTCCACACTATCCCAAACGCCGAGGCAATTAGTTTCCCCTAAATGACCGTCAACGCCGAAACTTTTTCCTGTCCTCGCCGTTCCCAGATCGATCGCCCCGCCCCATTCTCGACTCAGATCGCGTCTGGCATAAATCTCGCCGTCCATTCCAGTAATAATATCTCTGTTCATAATTTACCTCTCGGAATTTCTCTATCTCTACAGATAAAAAACTACCGATTCCGTCGTCGCCATTCCCAGGATGGCATCGGGTTTCCCCCGAAAATTCTCTTTCGTTTCGAGCGGGCTTCGGTAAAAGCCGGCGTTGCTGAATCAAGGTATGAATGACAACCTTGCACCCATCCAAAAGTTAGTTTGGGTCTAGGTTTTAAAAATCCCACAAAAGAAGATTCATATCTCAAATCAGCAACGCCAGATTTTCTTCAGAGCCAAGGGTTAAGTGAGGCAGAGGAGGATAGGGGCGATCGCTCCCAACAGAGAAATCTCCAGGCTAATTTGCTATCCCGCTTTCAAGCTCCAGCAGTTGATACCACAGAAAGAGCGCACGCGGGACTATGCCTGCGGTGTTACGTTTCGGAGCCGATTCTCAACGCCTGCCGCAAAATCGATCATTTGTTCGGAGATGATCGCTCCTTTACTTAGGGTTTGCGGCAAAAAGTTATTGAAAAGCACAGGTCTCTTAATCAATGATTTCACTTAGCTACAAGCATAAGCTTTAGTTGTTGATTAATCTCTAAGTTATAACTTAGAGATTAATCATTGACCGAGAAAAAGTGCTGTTTTTCCATTTCAGACATAAAAAAGCCCAAAAAACCTGCCTCAACAGGTTAGAAAGATTCATGACTAAAAAAGTAATAGCAATCGCTGAAAAGGAAGTATGAGGAAGTTTAGCCA
>NZ_JADBSA010000410.1:0-10529 GCF_020246945.1 Microcystis sp. M113S1
TCAGGTGGTCAACTACCTAATTTTCAGGGAAAAAGTCCCGGAATTTTCCCCCTGATCACTCCCATGCCTGGTACTTTTTGATTGACAAAAAGTCTAAAAGTCTTACCCAACAAGGTTTTTAGATTTATTCAGCAGACCCTAGTTAAGAACTGGAAAAAGGTAAATGCTGACGCAGCACATCCCAGGGTGAACAATTCCAATAATCGATATGAGAAATAATCAGATTATTGTCATCGAGAGTTAATTGGCTGCGTCCAGAAATAGCGATGCGGGGCCGCCAAGGTAAAGGAGTTGTCCAGTGCAATGTCCAACGGGTATTAATAATATTTCCCTGCTGTTCAATTGCGTGGACATCCATCTTGATAGCTTGGAACCATTGACTCATAAAACCAATCATTTCCCGATAGCGTTTAATCCCCCGAAATTGATTGAGAGGGTCTTGAAAATAAACGTTATCAGCATAAATATCATAGGTTTGATCGAGGGGAAATCTTTGATAATCTTGCTGCAAAATAGCGATAATATCCATAAAGTACCAAATTATTCCCGATAGCTATTGCCTTTTTTCACTGTTGAGGGGTCACTGTTAACTATTAACATATCACTCCCGTCAAACTAAAGGGACGGACTTCGGTAATTTTAACCTTAACAAATGTGCCTCGCAATTCCTCAATATTTCCCGTAAAGAAAGTTAAGCGATTGCCTCTAGTTCTTCCCATAACTTGACTAGCATCTTTAGGGTTAACGTCTTCCACTAAAATTTCCTCAATTCTGCCTAAATATCTTTGGGAACGTTCAGAGGCTTTTGTGGCCACTAAATGATTTAATCTTTGTAAGCGATCGCTTTTTACCTGCTCACTTAATTGATTATCCCAAATAGCAGCCGGAGTGCCGGGACGGGGAGAATAGGCAGCCGTATTTAATTGATCAAAACCAATCTCATCGACTAATTTTAAAGTATTCTCGAACTGTGCCTCTGTTTCTCCGGGGAATCCGACAATCGCATCGGCACTAATGGCAGCATCCGGCATTAAATCGCGAATATTAGCAATAATCTGTCGGTATTTTTCCTGAGTATAGCCCCGTTTCATGACCTTGAGGATATCATTATCCCCCGATTGAAAAGGGATATGAAAATGCTCACAAACTTTAGGTAATTCCTGACAAGCTTTAATCAAACGTTCGGTAAAATAGCGGGGGTGACTGGTGGCAAAACGGAGACGTTCAATGCCGGCCACATCGTGAATGTAGTAGAGTAAATCGGTGAAATTGTGCAAATGTCGGCCGCTTGCCGTCACTCCGGGTAAATCCCGTCCGTAGGCATCGATATTTTGACCTAAAAGGGTGATTTCTTGATAACCCTGTTGTCCTAATTGGTCCATTTCTGCTCGAATTGCCGCAGGAGTGCGAGATTGTTCCACCCCGCGCACCCCCGGAACCACACAATAGGTACAGCGTTCATTGCAACCATAGATAACGTTCACCCAAGCGGTAATATTACTATCCCGGCGCGGTTTGGTGATATCTTCCATGATGTGGATGGGTTCGGTGGCTACCACCTGGGAACCGTCAAAAACTTGTTGTAATAAGTCTCCCAAGCGGTTTGCGTGTTGGGGACCGATAATTAAATCCACTTCGGGAACCCGTCTTAATAATTGTTCCCCTTCCTGTTGAGCCACGCAGCCAGCGACAATTAAAGTAAGATCGGGTTGAGTTTGTTTGCGTTTAGCCTGTCTACCGAGATAGGAATACACCTTCTGTTCGGCATTATCGCGAATTGTACAGGTATTGTAGAGGATTAAATCGGCTTCGTTGGCATCCTCAGACCATTGAAACCCCAAATCTTCTAAAATACCCGCCATGCGTTCGGAGTCAGCTTTATTCATCTGACAACCAAAGGTGGTGATATGGTAACGACGTGGGGACTTATTCATGATGCTGGCTACAGAAACAAGAGTGCAGGTTTCTATTTTAGGCTATTTATCCTCTGACTTGAAAGAGGCTCCGAGGCTGCGCGGCTGCGAGGCAGCTTTGTTCTCCCCACACCCTACACCCCACACCCCACACCCCACACCCCACTTCCCAGAAAAAGCATACTCAGCCATACAAGCAAAGAAAAACGAAACTTTTGCTTTGAGGATATCTCCTGACTGGTAGGATAAAAATAAACCATACTAGGCAGTTTAGCCTCGATGCCGCCGAGGCCACACCTTTAATCATCAAAGGAAAAGTATTTATATGTCTAAAAATCAAGTGTTCGACTTTTTCGCCTTAGCCGCTAAAAACGAAGAATTGGGTCAAAAAATGCGCTCAACCCAAGATCCTCAGCAATTACTAGAGATAGCTCGCTCGCAAGGCTTCGATTTCTCCCTTCCTGAATTAGAAGCGGCACTCAAATCCTTGCACGAGAGTCCCGACTTTTTCCAAAAGTTAGCTCATGCAGTGTTAGAAGTTTTCAGTCCTAACCACGATAATTATCCCTCGATCGGTGTCCAACCCTACGAAGGCGAGATCGATCGCTAGAATCAGTGATCAGTGATCAGTTAGTTACCAGTGATCAGATGTGAGTTTTCAGTTCACTGATTACTGTTCACTGTTTACTGATCACTGAAAAAGGATCCCCTTCTCCCCCACCCCAGCCGTATATAGTATAAAAAAATTATAAAAAAGCCGAAATCAGGGAAAATAAGGCTTTTATCTGCCAATAAATCTGGCAGATAAAAGCAAGCCGCCAAGGGAGAAGTTAAAGCGAAAATCCGCTCTTAGCAAGGGTTTTCGCTGTAAATCTCCTGAGAATTGCTGAGGCTGATGAGCGAAATCAAGGAATGATTAACTTTCGTTAACCTGAAGATGAGAAATAATCATAATGTTTTATATTGTCAAAGGTGTCATAGTTTCCTATGCTTTTTTTAGGTTGATAATTTTGCCTGACTCGTCAAATTTTTACCAACCAGCCCTAGAAAATAAAAATAGTGGATGAAAACGGTCACGATCGAGATAAAATTCAGGATGGTCTTACCCACCTTGCCACGATCCCGACTGCCACCAGAGCTAGAGCAGGAAAAGTAACAAGGAAAGAATTTGACTGAAACAAAGTTGATAACGCTAACGAAATTAATAGTTTAGTTTGGCTTGACAAGCGAGGAACAAAAAAATGCCAATTGCAGTAGGAATGATTGAAACCCTAGGATTTCCCGCCGTTGTGGAAGCGGCCGATGCCATGGTCAAGGCCGCCAGGGTGACTCTAGTGGGTTACGAAAAGATCGGTAGTGGTCGCGTCACTGTCATTGTCCGGGGAGACGTTTCAGAAGTGCAAGCTTCTGTGGCTGCCGGAGTGGAAAACGCCAACCGGGTTAACGGAGGACAAGTGCTATCTACCCATATCATCGCTCGTCCCCACGAAAACCTCGAATACGTGCTGCCCATTCGCTACACCGAAGAAGTAGAGCAATTCCGCAGCTATTAAACACCGTTAATCGGGGTCAGCATCTATAGATTCGAAGAAAGCCAACCATTAGGAGACAAAAATATTATGTCAATTGCAGTGGGCATGGTGGAAACCTTGGGTTTCCCGGCCGTCGTCGAGGCGGCTGATGCCATGGTGAAAGCCGCCCGCGTAACCCTAGTAGGTTACGAAAAAATTGGTAGTGGTCGCGTCACCGTCATCGTCCGGGGGGACGTTTCGGAAGTACAGGCCTCCGTATCGGCGGGGACAGAAGCGGCATCTAATCGTGTTAAAGGTGGTCAAGTCCTCTCGACCCACATCATCGCCCGTCCCCACGAAAACCTCGAATACGTTCTTCCCATCCGTTATACAGAAGCCGTGGAACAGTTTCGTGAAAGTGTTAACCCGCAACCTTTAAGACGAATCTAGAGCGCAACTAACTTTTAGTGTAAACAAATTCCATGCAAATTGCCAAAGTTTGCGGCACCGTCGTTAGCTCCCTGAAACCGCGCAGTATGACGGGAGTGAAACTTCTGCTTTTGCAATTCATCGACGCGCAAGGGCAACTTTTGCCTAAATACGAAGTAGCGGGTGATATTGTCGGAGCAGGGATTAATGAATGGGTGCTAGTGTCCCGGGGAGGAGCCGCCCGTATCGAAGACGGACAGAACAATCGCCCCCTTGACGCGATGGTGGTGGGGATTATTGACACTATAACCGTAGAAAATCGCACCCTCTACAGCAAGAGGGACGAATTTCGTCAATCTGGTTAAACATCGATAGGACCCAAACACAGTTAATTAACAACCAGCCAGCCAAATTCAGTATGGAGGAAGACTAACTATGGTCGTCCGCACAACGGCGGCTAGTCCGAAAAAGCGGACCAAATCCCCAGAGGAAACGCACATAGACGAGAGTGCCAAAGTGCACACCTTCTCTAACCTCAGTGGCGCTATCGAGATCGGGGCGCGAGTGGTGATTGCTCCGGGGACTTCCATCCGCGCCGATGAAGGAACCCCCTTTCACATTGGCGACGACAGCAAAATTCAGGACGGAGCAATCATCCACGGTTTAGAAAAAAGCCGTGTGGTGGGAGATGACGGCCGAGAATATTCGGTGTGGATCGGCCGGGGCAGCTGTATCACCCACATGGCACTCATTCACGGGCCTGCCTATGTGGGCGATCGCTGTTTTATCGGTTTTCGCTCCACCGTCTTTAACGCCCGCATCGGGGCTGATTGCATCGTCATGATGCACGCCCTCGTTCAAGACGTGGAAATCCCCGCCGGGAAATTCGTGCCATCCGGTTCCGTGATCACCAGCCAACAACAGGCTGATCGCTTACCCGATGTCACAGAGATCGATCGAGCCTTCACCCGTCACATTGTCGATATCGACCTCGCCCCCAGCGTCCCGGTCAAAGCCCAAGGACCAGCGACTCCGCCACCGGCAGCCGCTATAAACATCGCTAATGAGACGCTATATAGAAATTCGGTGACACCTATGAGTTTAAATACAAACATTCGAGCGCAGGTTCGCTCCCTCCTCTCCCAAGGCTACAAGATCGGCATCGAATACGCTGACAAACGCCGCTTTAAAACCAGTTCTTGGTTAAGTGCCGGCTTTATCGACGGCAGCCGCGAAGAACAGGTATCCCAATCCCTAGAAGCCTCCCTGAGAGACCTGCAAGGCGAATACGTCCGCCTGATCGGAGTCGATCCCGCCGCTAAACGGCGCATACTGGAAATGATTATCCAACGCCCCGAAGACACCCCGGGAGAACCGGCCCGCACCACCACCGCCGTCCACGGCGGTCATGGCAACGGTAACGGCAATTCAGACCTGTCCGTGCAAGTGCGTTCCCTGCTCGCCCAAGGGCTGAAAATCGCCACCGAACACGCGGATAAACGCCGTTTTAAAACCAGTTCTTGGTTAACTGGACCGGCGATCGAAACCAAGAGCGAAGCGGGCATCATTCGCGATATTGAAGCGATCGTGACTGAAAATAGCGATGAGTACGTCCGCCTGATCGGGATCGACCCGCAAGCGAAAAAACGCGTCGTCGAAATGATTATTCACCGCCCCGGCAGCGCCCCCGCTAGTAACGGCAGCGGCAAAGCCAGCAGCTACAGCACCCCCGCCAGTAACGGAGCCAGTTATAGCAGCAGTGGTAGCTTAAGTGGCGAAACGATCGCTCAAATTCGTTCCCTGCTCGCCCAAGGCTACAAAATCGGCACCGAACACGCGGATAAACGCCGGTTTAAAACCAGTTCTTGGCAGAGTTGCGCCCCGATCGAAAGTAATCGCGAATCCGATGTAATTACTGCTTTGGAAGATTGTTTACGGGAACATAGCGGCGAATATGTCCGCTTACTCGGTATCGATGCTAAAGCCAAAAAACGGGTTTTAGAAACGGTGATCCAGCGCCCCGATGGTTCGGTGGCTAGTAATGGCAGCAGTAAAACCGCCACCGTTACTGAACCGAGTTTCAAAAGCTATGCTGCCGGTTCCTCCGGCGGCGGTACTGCCACTTTAACCAGTACCTTAACGGCGGAAACGATCGCTCAAATACGTTCTTTATTGAACCAAGGTCACAAAATTGGCAGTGAACACGCGGATAAACGTCGTTTTAAAACCGGTTCTTGGCAAAGCTGCACCCCGATCGATAGCAGTCGCGAATCCGATGTGGTGGCCGCTTTAGAAACCTGTCTGCGCGACCATCAAGGGGAATACGTCCGTCTGATCGGGATTGACTCCCAAGCGAAACGCCGTGTTCTCGAATCGATTATTCAACGCCCTTAATTTCAGGACTCGGCGATCGGTGAAGGGAGATAGGTGTTAGGTGTTGGCGGATCGGGAAAAATCCCCGAAGCTCTAACCCCTACCCCCTAACCCCTGATCACTGATCACTGATCACTGAATAACTGTCAATTATGTCCTTACCCCCCGTTCAACCTATTAGCCGCTCGGAATTCTATGTCAATGGTGATGTAACCATTGATGAGAGTGCGATCGTGGCTCCGGGGGTGATTCTCCGAGCAGCCCCCAATAGCCAAATAATTATCGGTGCGGGTGCTTGCCTGGGTATGGGAACGATTTTAACCGCCTATCAGGGTGTTATTGCTATCGGTGCGGGAGCAATTTTAGGTACAGGAGTTCTAATAGTCGGTCAGGGTGAAATCGGTGAGAATGCCTGTATTGGGTCAACCACAACGATTTTTAATGCTTCTGTGGCAGCGATGTCGCTCGTGCCGTCCGGTTCCCTGATCGGAGATACTTCCCGTCAAATTACCATCGAGGTGTCAGCGACCCCATCGGAACCGGAAAGACCCCCTTTACCGGAACCGCAACCCGTAGTCAGTCAAGTGTCCCCAGTGCCGTCAGTGGAGGAAGCGGTGGCCGAAACCGTGGCCAGTCCTTGGGATAGCGAGGAAATGGTCGCCGAGGCCAGTCCTCCAGAAACCAGAGAACAAGCATCTACTACTAACCGACCGAATCAAGCATCTGTGGTCGGAAAGGTCTATATCAATCAGTTATTGGTCACGCTATTTCCAGAACGTCATCGTTTTAATGGCAACAATAACCATAATTCTTGAAGGGGAAAATAATCGTTCACAAGCCAAAAATCTCAACAATAATTACTGAGTAATTAGACCTAATTTATCTAGAGTTCACTGCTGTCTAACTGTCCTCTAGGTACTGAGTATAATTGCTTATAAATCCTGTTAATATTTAGCGATTGCCGACATTTTTTGAGGTTGTAATTATTGATAATCTTCCTCAATTAAAGAGTAGTTTTAATCGCTCAAAGCCTGATGAGCAGAAGTTTCTGCGTGTCAATCAGGTAAATTTTTGTTGATTTTTTTGTGTTTTTGTAGAGATTATCAAAGTTAGATGACGACAGATTAAAGAAACTAATCCCCCCGAGAAAAAAAAACAATCAAAATTTTAGAGATAGGGAAAAAAAATGATCAGAATAGGATAAAGTTCGTGTTAAGATGATCAGTTGAAAAAAACATTAGTGAAAATTGCTCCCTAACTTCGCTCCTGGCAGCAGGGGAAAGGAGCTTAAGAAAAATCTATGTCGGTTGACGGCGAGATTTTACAGGTGCGACTAATCATGCAGTTTATGGAGGAATAATCCCAATGGTGCAAGCCAAATCCAAAGGTTTCCAGGCCGGCGTAAAAGACTACCGCCTGACCTACTACACCCCCGACTACACCCCCAAAGATACCGATCTACTAGCTTGCTTCCGGGTGACACCCCAACCCGGAGTTCCTCCTGAAGAAGCAGGTGCGGCAGTAGCGGCGGAATCTTCCACAGGTACCTGGACCACCGTTTGGACCGATAACTTAACCGACCTCGATCGCTATAAAGGTCGTTGTTATGATATCGAACCCGTACCCAACGAAGATAACCAGTTCTTCTGTTTCGTTGCCTATCCTTTAGATCTATTTGAAGAAGGTTCCGTCACCAACATCCTCACCTCGATCGTTGGTAACGTTTTCGGTTTCAAAGCTCTACGCGGTCTCCGTTTAGAAGATATCCGTTTCCCCGTCGCTTTAATCAAAACCTTCCAAGGTCCTCCCCACGGTATCACCGTTGAACGGGACAAATTAAACAAATACGGTCGCCCCCTACTCGGTTGCACCATCAAACCCAAACTCGGCCTTTCCGCTAAAAACTACGGTCGTGCCGTTTATGAATGTCTCCGCGGTGGTTTAGACTTCACCAAAGACGACGAAAATATTAACTCTCAACCCTTCATGCGTTGGCGCGATCGTTTCCTTTTCGTACAAGAGGCGATCGTTAAATCCCAAGCAGAAACCAACGAAGTTAAAGGACATTACTTAAACGTAACCGCTCCTACCTGCGAGCAGATGATGCAACGGGCTGAATTCGCAGCCGAAATCAAAACCCCGATCATCATGCACGACTACCTCACCGGTGGTTTCACCGCTAACACCACCCTGGCGAAATTCTGCCGCGACAAAGGGTTACTGCTCCACATTCACCGGGCAATGCACGCGGTTATCGACCGTCAGAAAAATCATGGTATCCACTTCCGCGTTTTAGCTAAGTGCTTACGTCTCTCTGGTGGTGATCACCTCCACTCTGGAACCGTTGTCGGTAAACTCGAAGGTGAACGCGGGATCACGATGGGTTTTGTTGACCTGATGCGTGAAGACTATGTAGAAGAAGATCGCGCTCGTGGTATTTTCTTCACCCAAGACTACGCTTCCTTACCCGGGGTAATGCCCGTTGCTTCTGGTGGTATCCACGTTTGGCATATGCCCGCGCTGGTGGAAATCTTCGGTGACGATTCCTGCTTACAGTTCGGTGGTGGAACCCTCGGCCACCCCTGGGGTAACGCACCCGGTGCAACCGCTAACCGTGTGGCTCTGGAAGCTTGTATCCAAGCTCGTAACGAAGGTCGCTCCTTGGCCCGCGAAGGTAACGACGTTATCCGGGAAGCTTGCCGTTGGAGTCCTGAACTGGCTGCCGCTTGCGAACTCTGGAAAGAAATCAAATTCGAGTTCGAGGCTATGGATACCCTCTAATACAGCCCTTCAGAAGGTTGTTAGCAGTTATCGGTGGAAAATAATGCCGGGGACTTGCCCAAAATCGGCAAGCAGTCGCTAGAATTTCAACACTGATAACTGCCTAGCCAATAACTGAAAACTGTATAAAATGTATCTGAAAAAAGTTGTTCAAGATACCGCGAAAGTCTTACAAAGTTACCTAACTTACCAAGCGGTTCGCACGATTATCGATCAATTGTCAGAAACTAATCCGACTTTAGCTATTTGGCTGAGTCACTATACTTCTAGCCATTCCATTCAGGATGGCGAGGCCTATATTGCGGGGTTAATGACTGAGAATAAAGAGTTAGTTTTGCGGATCATGACGGTAAGAGAACATCTAGCCGAACAGGTTTTAGAGTTCTTGCCAGAGATGGTAAAAACGGGAATTATTAATGACAATACCGAACATCGTCGGCAACTTTTGGAACGTCTCACCCGTACTGCTATAAGTCAACCAGAGACATCGGAATTAAATCTCGATGTTGATGATCTACCCAACCCATAAGGAATCAAGAAACCCATGAAAACTTTACCTAAAGAGAAGCGTTACGAAACCCTCTCCTACTTACCCCCCCTCACCGATCAACAAATTGCTAAACAAATTCAATACATGATCGATCAGGGTTATATTCCTGCTGTGGAATTTGAAAAAGATCCCAAACCCGCGGATTATCATTGGACGATGTGGAAACTGCCTTTATTCTCTGTTTCTAGTCCCCAAGAAGTTCTTAATGAAGTTCGCGAGTGCCGCACTGAATATTCTGATTGCTACATCCGCGTTATCGCTTTTGACAACATCAAACAATGTCAAACCATGAGCTTTATTGTTCATAAACCCAATGCCGGCCGCTACTAATTTAGCTTTCATCTAATTATTAACTATTGAGGGGGGTTCTTAGACCTCCCTTTTTTTCTATCATTTGTTATTGAAAATCGTTGATTAACATCCAAAAACACTTGATTGGAAAATCATTAAGGTTATCACCTTGAAATTCTACAGATTGATTTCTAACCCAAGCATTTGCTACTGTGCGTAAGCGTGTGTCTTTACATTGATTAACTTTCTCGGCTTCTTGACTAGGATTTTTCCGAGGATCCGATAAGTCTAAGGCTGTTATATAAAGACATTTACTATAAACAACAAACATAAAATTAAATCCTATATGTCCATGAGATAACCATCTTGAGGTTTCAATGTCACATTGATTGGTCATATTCAAATAGACTTCAAATTTATTAAATAGCTTTTGAATCCGAAATCGATCTAGTTTTTGTTTTTCATTCAGTATCTTACGCCATTTTTCTAAATCAATTTTCAGAGATGTGGAGGTGATATCTATACACTGCCAATTTACTGATGGCTCTTCGTTACTCTTTATGCTAAATCAACAGACAAGATGCCAAGATAACATACTTCTAACCCAAAAATTCCGAAAGTTTCTAAAGCCATAGCCTCTTCGTTTTATTAGTTTAAGTTTATTGTTGATTCCCTCGACCA
>NZ_JADBSA010000411.1:0-21854 GCF_020246945.1 Microcystis sp. M113S1
CGCTTGGAGAGTGAACCATAAAAAGGATAACTAGATAGCAAGTGATATTCTAGTAGGTTCGGTTCAGACATAATCGTGTAAGACCTAAGTAAGGGAAACCAGAAAGGGCTGTGATGAGCTTCGAGAATCCTCACGCCTTTAAGCCCAGGAGTGTCAACTATTCCCAGTGTCGGACAATTGTACCGATTTTTTGTAGTCTAGGAGACATTTTAAGGGAAATTTTAGGAAGTTAGCCGTTTTTCGGGGCTGGCGATCGCCCCTCGATCCCCACTGGTGGAGAAACCTGACAAGAGCGAGAATTAGACCTGAAAACTGTGTTACATTTTTTAAAGGTCACACCTTAAATCTTTCATTTTTCTTACTGGTTACGCGATGTTTACCAAACAAGTAACGGATTCCAAAGCCTATCAATGGTTTCAGGAACGCTTAGAAATTCAAGGGATCGCTGATGATATCAGCACCAAATACGTTCCCCCCCACGTTAATATCTTCTACTGTCTGGGGGGTATCACCCTTGTGTGCTTCGTGATCCAGTTTGCCACTGGTTTCGCCATGACCTTCTACTACAAACCCACTGTAGCAGAGGCCCTCTCCTCAGTACAGTACATCATGAACGAAGTCAACTTTGGTTGGTTAATTCGTTCTATCCATCGCTGGTCTGCCAGTATGATGGTCTTAATGATGATCCTGCACGTTTTCCGCGTCTATCTGACCGGTGGCTTCAAAAAACCTCGCGAATTAACCTGGGTAACAGGGGTTGTCTTGGCCGTGATCACCGTTACCTTCGGTGTCACCGGTTACTCCTTACCCTGGGATCAGGTGGGTTACTGGGCGGTTAAAATCGTTTCTGGTGTACCTGCTGCTATTCCCGTCGTCGGCGATCAACTCGTCACCCTGATGCGCGGTAGCGAAAGCGTCGGTCAAGCAACTTTAACCCGTTTCTACAGCTTACATACCTTTGTCCTGCCCTGGTCGATCGCGGTCTTCATGTTGCTACATTTCTTGATGATCCGTAAACAAGGCATTTCTGGGCCTCTATAATTCAGAAAAGTATCTCTGTCGATCCGAAATCATTTTTAGGAGACATTATCCATGTCCACATTAAAAAAGCCCGATCTCAGCGATCCCGCTCTGCGCGCTAAGTTGGCTAAAGGGATGGGTCACAACTACTACGGTGAACCCGCTTGGCCTAACGATCTGCTCTATATCTTCCCGGTAGTTATCTTTGGTACGATCGGACTCTGCACCGGTTTAGCGATTATGGATCCCACCATGATCGGTGAACCTGCCGATCCTTTCGCTACTCCCCTAGAAATTCTGCCAGAGTGGTATCTTTATCCCGTTTTCCAAATTCTCCGTATTCTTCCTAACAAACTCTTAGGTATCGCTTGCATGGCCGGCGTTCCCCTAGGCTTGATGTTAGTTCCCTTTATTGAAAGCGTCAATAAATTCCAAAATCCCTTCCGTCGTCCCGTCGCTACCGCTATCTTCCTATTTGGTACTGTGGTCACGATCTGGTTAGGTATTGGTGCCACTTTCCCCATCGATATATCTTTAACTCTCGGTTTGTTCTAAGTTACTGAACACCACCGGTTTGTTGCCCACGCTTGTGATTCCTGACTTTGGAAGAGCGATCGTGGGCAATTTTAATTTTGAGTTCTTCTATCTCAAGGTCGCGATTCCACTTTCGGGGAGTTTTGGTTCTCGACATATTTTTTTAGTTGTTCGACGGTAACGCCGCCACAACTGGCCACAAAATAAGCTCCCGTCCAAAAATAGGGTTTGTTGTAGAAATACTTTGCCGCTAAGTACGGAAATTCTTTTCTAATTAAGCGACTACTAACTGTTTTAAGGTTAGCGATTAGTTTGGATAAAGCGATGTCAGGTTTGTCATCGATAATCAGGTGAACGTAATCCGATTCACCGTTGAAATCAAGTAATGTGCTGTCCCATTTTGTGACGTTGAAACAAAAATTTCTTTAAGTCGGGCTAAGATTTCATTGTTAATAGCAATGACCGGTATTTGATGACGAATACGACGTGAGCGGTAAGTCTATAAACAGAGCGGAATCTATGATTGTAATCAGTTGACATATTAGGCGGTAAGTGTTATAATCTAATTGTACATCACGAAACTAACGACAGTGATAACGCTTACCTACCAGTACAAACTAAAGGTAAACAGACAACAGGAACGGGAGATCATCCACATTCTTGATGTTTGCAAAAGCGTTTACAATTACGCGCTCTCGGAACGGAAAGATTGGTTGAACTCTCGAAAGTGTCTTGCGGATCGCTGTTCGCTAGTTTCCGAGTACATAATTCCTGCGGATGAACCCTATCCGAATTACTTCGTTCAAGCCAAAAATCTAACGGAAGCTAAAAAAGTTTACCCGATATTAAAGACGGTTAACGCTCAAGTTTTACAGCAAGTCTTAAAAACTTTAGATAAGGCGTTTGACCAGATGAAGTCGAAAAGTTTTGGCTTTCCTAGATTCAAAAAAAAGATGCGGAGTTTTGTTTTTCCCGCGCTGTCAAAAAACTTCTTAGGTGACGAATACTTAAATTTTCCACAATTGGGAAAAATTCGGATTAGGAAATCTAGGGAGTACCCGTCTGGGTTTGAGCCTAAACAAGCTCGAATTATCCGAAAAGCGTCGGGATTTTACGTTTCGGTTTCCTTCCAGTCCCAAGAATCCGTTCCCGATATAACGGCTGGGAAGACCTGTTTAGGAATTGACGCGGGGATTGAAAGTTTTGTGGCTACTTCACGGGGAGATTTAATCAAAGCCCCTCGATTTTTGTTGAAAGTACAGAGTAAGCTTAAATTGCTACAAAGACGCTTGCAACATCAAGTCAAAGGCTCGAACAATTGGTTGAAACTCCAAGAGAAGATAGCGAGATTACACGAAAAAGTGTCTAAAAAGTGTCTAATACTCGTAGAGATTGGCACTTTAAACTAGCTCATTACCTTTGTGATATTGCTGATAATATCTTCGTTGAAGATATTAACTTCGTTTCCTGGTCTAGAGGGATCGTTAGAAAGCAATCTCTAGATTCGGGTATCGGTAGTTTTATTAACGAGATACTACCGTTTGTTGTTTGGAAACGGGGAAAATATTATCTTAAGGTCGATAAAAATGGAACTTCGCAAGAGTGTCCTAATTGTGGCGCGTTCACTGGTAAAAAGTCGTTATCGGAAAGAGTTCACCGATGCGATTCCTGCGGCCACATCGAACCAAGAGATACGGCATCGGCGAAGGTAATCGAGAACCGAGGAAAGAACGCGGTCGGACTGACCGTGTTAGAAAACGCTTGCGGAGGCGGTCTGGTGGGGGTCGTTCAGTTAAACCTGTTTGATCTAGTCAAGAGCCTATGAACCAAGAATCCCCCGCTACACCGCGCGAGCGGTTGGCGGGGGAGAGTCAAAGCTGTTCCATAAAAGTCCGCACCGTACCATCGGAACCAAGCACCAGACGCAATTGGGGATTACCGGGGACATCGAGGGGAGAAACAAAAGGTTGATTGAGCAGGGGCATATTAGTGCGATCGAGATAGATTTTCGCCGCCTGTCCCAGGGGAATAATCTGTTTTAGGGAACCATCCTGATTTAAGACCAAACGGTACTCTAGAGTATGCTTGAGACTTTCCGGCGGTTGCCAACGGGATTGAAAATATTCTCTGGTTTCTGCCACTTGGGGAATTGTATCTAGTAAATTCGTCTCTGGGGCTTTAGCGGTGCTTGTGGGCGGTTTGGGGTCTAAATTGGCATTTTCGGGGTTAATAGGGCTTAGAGGCGGTAAATTGGGCAATTTTGGCGGTGCTGGAGTCGGATTCATCGTGGTGGGGGGAACATTTACCAGTGCATTTGTACCCTGAGCGCCAGTGACGGGGGGGGCAGTAATCGGGATTTTCTGATTATTCGGTTCAATTACGATCGCCGTGCCGCTTGGGAGCGAACCCGTGACTGGTGGCGGCGGTAAAGTGGGCGGCGGAATCACCAGGGGGACGCTAGAGGGGCGAACTGGGGCTGGAACGGTTCCCACGGGTGGTGGTGGCGGTAAAGGGGTTTTATTGCCCAAATTTGCCGGTAACTGCGGGTTTGGGGCGGCCGTTCCCGTGGGAGGTAAAGGCAGCGTTGGCAAGGGTTGGGGAATCTTGGCACTATTGGGATCGATGGTTAAATCATTGTTGGCTAGTTCTTGCTGTTGATAAAATGCGATCGCTATTCCCCCGATAGTTATTAGGGCTGAGGCGATTAATCCCGTCCACATCAGGGCATTTTTTCGAGTTTTCTGGCGAATTAATGGGGGTATTAGGGGGCTTTCATGGTTATATTCCCCTAAAGCATTGGCTAGATCGAATAATTGCGATGTGGTTAATTCGATCTCCTGTTTATCCCGATCGGTTAGGAGGGAACCTAAAAATAATTGATGCTGGAGAAGTCCCCGACAACGGAGAGAGGGTAAGGAGGGAAGATGACTTTCGGGGGAACCACTAGCCACGAAGGAGAGGGTAGAAACAGGACTAGAGAGTAAATTCTGCACATAATTAGCGACAATTTCCCCTAGGAGTTGTAATTGTGTGCGATCGCCTTTGATCGTCACCTGTTTTTCCTCACTCAATCTAGGATCATCAAAGCGCAATTGAAAGTGGGCATCGTTTAAGACATTTTTACCCAGCCAAACCGCTAGAGGCGAACTATTTCCCCAAATTTCTAGGGTACAGGTGGGGGGTGTATATTTGCGAATTAGATTACTCATTTTTAGTTATCGGTGGGAATTATGAATTATGAATTATGAACTGGGAAGCTTTTTTTCAGTGATCAGTAAACAGTAATCAGTAATCAGTGAACTGAAAACTTACATCTGATAACTGATAACTGATAACTGATTCAAGGCTGATAGCCTTTTTACTTTTTACTTGCCAAAAGGGTGTGCCAGAGAAGGAGATGACTGCGGTGGCTGCTGTAGAATAATAAATCGATTAATAATTTCCAGGCTAGGGAAGTTAGGCTAGAATTGCTGAGATTATTTTCCGATATTTCTGGGTATTTTAAGCGAAAATTATCGATATAATTGCCCAAAAGCGTGGTTTTTTGGGGTTCTTGTCCTTGAGTTCCCACTTGTTCCAAGAGAATTACGGCGCGACGGATTAACTCTTGCTTTTTTTGGGCTAGATGACAGAGGAGGAGAACTAGAGAACGGATGTCCGCTAGGGAGAGGTTTGACTGGGTTTGCCAGTAGTGGGCAACTAGGCGATCGCTTGTATCCATATCTAAGGCTAATTCCTGAGCTGCTTGGGTGATAGACTCGGAGTCTAAATTAGCTAGAGATACTAAAGCTGCCAAAATCAGGTTTAAATAGCTATTAATATTCTCTAACTGCTCGTTACTGGGTGAGATAGCTAGGGGTAAATCCTCACCCATGGAGGACTCGGCAGACTGAGGCATAGTCAAGGACATAGATAATAAGGAATTGCCAGCAGAAAAACTTGGGTTTAGGAGAAAAAATCACTGGTTCTAAAGTGTAATAATAATTTAGATTGTTCTTTTCTTGCACGTCCGCTCACCGATTGCCTCCCACCCAATGAGTTTAGAATCCGCTACCGATGAAGTTATTAAGCAAAATTTAGAACAATTTCTAATTGTTTTGTCCGTTTCCCTGAGTGTGGCCACGGTTTCGAGGATTTTTAGCTGGTTTCGCCAAATTCCTTACACCCTATTGTTAGTGATAGTCGGTTTGGGTTTAGCTTTTATCGATATCCGTCTGGTGAACCTATCCCCCGAACTGATTCTAGAAATTTTTCTGCCCCCTTTGCTATTTGAAGCCGCTTGGAATACGCGCTGGCGAGATCTGAAGGATAATTGGATTCCCGTCAGTCTTTTCGCTATTGTCGGCGTAATTATCTCGATTTTCGGGGTTGGTTTTGCCCTCGATGAATTGACCAATTTGCCCCTATTTACGGCATTATTGGTGGGTGCGAGCCTTTCTTCTACGGATCCCGTCGCTGTTGTCGCTCTTTTTCGCGAATTAGGGGCCAGTAAAAACCTCACCGTGCTTTTGGAAGGGGAAAGCTTATTTAATGATGGGGTTGCTGTCGTCGCTTTCGCTCTTTTGGTGGAAATTCCCCTCGGTGCTAGTGGTCTATCCTTAGAGACAACCATTAGCCGGATTGCCGCTTTTATCGGTATCGGGGTGGCAGTGGGTTGTTTAGTGGGTTTTGGTATCTCCTATCTGACTCAACGTCTGGATTTACCCCTAGTGGAACAGTCTTTAACTCTTGTGTCCGCCTACGGTGCTTATTTATTAACCGAGGAGTTCGGGGGTTCGGGGGTAATCGGAGTGGTGACTACGGGGATTATTTTAGGTAATTTTGGCTCTAGAATTAGTATGAGTCCCCGTACCCGCCTATTAGTCACGCAATTCTGGGAGTTTCTCGCTTTTTTTGTCAATTCGATCGTTTTTCTCCTTATCGGCGATCAGATCCGTCTCTCCAGTTTAGCCGATAATCTCAATTTAATTTTTATCACGATCGCTGCCGTGGTAGCGGCCCGTTTTCTGGCTACCTTTGCTTTAGCAACTGTTAGTAATGCCTTGATGGAAACTAAAATTAATTGGCGGGAAAAAACGGTTTTATGGTGGGGAGGTTTGCGTGGTTCGGTTTCTATTGCCCTAGCTTTAAGTGTGCCGGTTATTTTTCCCAATCGTCAGGATATCATCGATATCGTCTTCGGAGTTGTTCTCTTTACTCTTTTGGTTCAGGGATTAACTATTCAAACTTTCCTATCGAGATTAGACCTGATCGGTGATCAACCAATTCGAGAAAAGTATGCGGAACTTTTAGCCCGACGGGTAGCTTTAAAAAGGGTTTTAGACTATCTTTCTAAGTTAGATAAATCTCCCGATGTTGCCCCCGAATTTTTTAGTTATGAGCAGCATCTCGTCAAAGAAAAGTTAAAGACTGTAGAAGCGGAAATTCAATCTCTCAACGATAGTTATCCCCAATTACAGCTATTAACAATGGAACAACTTCGGGAAACCCTCCTAGATATCGAAGCTGATACCTACGCTGAATTTATTCGATCCGGTCGTTTAACTAGCAATTTATCCCCCGTCCTCCAAGAAATTCTCGCTGAAAGTAAAATCAGTGAACAGTAGGACTATTTTGGGGTATATACAATCAATCTCAATTCTCCTAATGATCGACGACTGGCTCCTATGACAAAAACCCCTGCAATTAATGAAGGGATGTTGTGGGGTTTTATGGGGGATTTTAGGAGACTTTTGTAGTTTCCTTTTCTGTCAATTTAGATGACTTCACTTTGCGCTTCAGGGTTGAAGCTGTGCCTAGAGTGCCGAGAGCAAGGAGACTGAGAGTTGAGGTGGGTTCAGGGGTGGAGACAGGATTAGTTGCTACGTCGAACTGAAAGTTATCCCATCCGAGTCCGGCAGGATCAGTAACGTTATATATTCGTATAGACGAGACATTACTAAAGCCAGTTAGGTCAACGAGATTTGGTACAAAAGGGTCATTGAATCCCAAAATATTAACGGTCGAAGAAAATAAGCCGTTTTCAAACACATCAACCAAGGCAACTACACCACTAGCATTGTCTCCTACCTGGTAGAAAGATAGATTATTAACTCCGCTGCTAAAGGTAAGTATCGTCTCTTGAGTACAGTTGATTCCCCCTGCTGTAGGTGCAGTACAAATGAAGTTATTTCCGAAACCAAGGCCGGGCTGAGTGGTTACTTTGTTTACGAACCCCGCATTTGCGGAGAATACTACGTCAGAGAATTGATTCGTTACGACGGTTCCGTTGGGCAACCCCTCGAAGCCTATTGATGCGGCGAACGCATGAGTTGCTCCTGTTAAATCAATTGCGATCATTCCAACGGCTGCCAATGAGACCTTCTTCAGTACATTTACATTTAAACTCATAATTTTTAGAACTGCCTACAGTACGATCGCCTCCCTCGTAGCTAGGTCAAGCAACAACCCAACCCAAGACAGAAGGCAGATGACAAAAGAACACACATTACCCCCCCAAAAAAACTGTATCTTAGGCTACATTTTATAAATCTTTACATTTCCTTCTTAATCTCTATCAAGAAAACTCAGAACCAGAATAAACAACCCCCAGAAGACGAGACAGAGAAACCCGAACCGACTTCCGTAGTGCGATCTCGCGTAGCGAGCGCGTTGCGACCGCACCATCCTTAACTTGTCCCCTCACCTCTGAAAACCGATGTTATCCTTAAGGTATTCCCCCAAAATCCTCAAATCAAATCGTTATGAACAATGCTGACCTAGATACCAATTCTCCTTTGTTGCAAACCCTTCAGACATTACCTGTCCAACAACAACAAGAAATTCTCGATTTTTTGGAATCTATAGTCAATCAACACCATCAAACCCAAATAACCCAAACAGGTAGAATTGCAGGATTATATCAAGGTCAAGGCTGGATCAGCGATGACTTTAACGAACCCCTAACCGATGAACTCTTGCCGCCAACTTAACCCATGCAACTTTTATTAGATACCCATAGCTTTATTTGGTGGTCAATTAACTCAGAAAAACTATCAGTAACCGGGCAAGATTTGTTATTTGATCGAAATAATCGCTTGTTTTTAAGCGTTGCTAGTGTCTGGGAAATGCAAATAAAACTGCAACTGGGAAAATTACAACTTAACCCATCCTTACAGGAATTAATTAACAATCAAATAACCATTAATAATCTAGAAATACTTTCTATTGATCTAGCTCATATCTGGACACTAGCAACCCTTACCCACTATCATAAAGACCCCTTTGATCGACTTTTAATATCCCAATCAATAACCGAAATTATGCCGATTCTGAGCATTGATGAAATATTTGACCGTTACCCCGTTCAAAGAATTTGGTAAATTTCCCAAAATGTGAGGCGATCGTGGTTCTTATATTGCGATCGCCCCCTCGCAGCTAGGTCAAGCAACAGCCTCACCCAACACCAAAGGCAGATGACAAAAGAATACACATTACCACCTGCCGCACTGTATCCTAAGCTACAATTTAATAAATCTTTATATTTCTCTCCCTAGCTTAGGGATTCATAGGGAAAGGAGTTTCAGGTGTTTTCCCCTGTTTTACCCCTTCTCAGGCGACCTATCGCCTTCCGTGAGGGATTTTGGCGCGGTATGTGGGATTCGCCTTTGCGTTCTCCCTTGACTGCCCCTCAACTCGATCGCTAACCAAATTAAGTACGATTACCTCGCACCAACCAGATGATAGACTGGGGATAACAGAAATAACTGAATATGGCTAAATTACCGGAGGAAACCCTAACTAGCATTTTTGAGCTACTGCGTCAACTAGCGGAGCAGATAGAATACGCATCAGCGACGGAATGGCAACTTTTTACTGAATACGGGGAAAATGAGCGGACATTATCAGAATTAGAAGAATTATTTAATGCCAGAGAGAGGGTAATTAATTCCTACTCCCGAATTAATAATATCCTGCTGAGAATTTTACAAGAGCAGCCGACTCTCTCAAATACGATGCTAGAGATGTTAGAAAGAGCGATTTTGCAAGGAACAGCCAGCGTAGATGCTGTTAACGCTAGTATTAATGAAGTTAAGAGGCAATGGAACTTACTATGACTTACCGCACCTCCTATCCTGATGAAGCAACTAGAAAACAATCTCTTGAACGCTTACGGGAAACTAACCGCCAGATTGAGCTTTATAATCTCTTTTTAGACGATATACTCGCTCAACTCGAAACAGAATCCCGTCAAAAGAGACGAGAAAGGCTAATGCAAAGAGGGCAACCTATTGAATAGTAGGTAGTTATGGAGTTAGAGTCAAAAGATGGAGTTCGAGTGGGATGACCAAAAGAACAACATCAATATTGAAAAACACGGGATCGACTTTAATTTTGCCAAAGAAATCTTTTCAGGAGTCTGGCTCTCAAAACCTGATAATCGCAGAGACTACGGCGAAGAAAGATTAATCGCTTTGGGACTTTTAGGAGAATTCGTCCTAGTTGCAGTGTACACTTTACGAGAACAGAAAATACGGCTTATATCTACAAGACGCGCTAATGCAGAGGAAAGGAGAATTTATTATGAGTATGTCGAGAGAGGAACAATTAAAGATCCTTGGTCAGATGAAAGATTCTGATATAGATTATTCAGATATACCTGCTACTGATGCCGAATTTTGGCAAGAAGCTACTGTTAATTCTCCTCTAAAAGTTCCTGTAACTCTGCAGCTTGATCCCTCAGTTGTTGCATCATGGTACATCAAGGTCTGGAGGAGAAATGGGTCTTACTCAACAGCGATGCCATTGAATTTGAAATCAGTAGGAACCCAGACCCTTTCAAAAAAGAGCAACTGGAATCCATCCTATCGGTTGCCACCCGTCGGCTCCCTTCGAGTGAGGCGATCAAATTGAGAGCCACAGCCTTGATGGAACTGGGTTTTAAGCTCTATTACCAAATTTCTAAATCCATGACAGACATCCACGCTCGAATGCTTGCCAAGCCTGCATTCGTTGTGACGCGAATAAAGAAAAATGGTATCCTATTGGTGATTTTCTCTCACTTATGGTGAGCAGCAGAAGTTGTTCAAAGAGGGCGAAGGCAATTCGCCCCTACAATAATATTATTGCGCCAATAGTAGGGGCGCATCGTGGTCACTGAGTTTATCGAACTGCGTGCGCCCAAATGTAATATAGATATTTATACAAAATTGAGATGCACCCAATTCACACTCTGGAAAGAGGGAAAACCAGAACAAAAAAGGGAAAAATATCTGTAATTAATTCTGTTGGGGTACTTAGAAAGGAATATCGTCTAAATTTTCCTCCACTGATGTGTCAGAAGGTTGCCAAGCAGAAGGATTAGAAAGTTCATAGGATGCGTCGTATTCAAAATCCCCGGTGGAGACAGGTGCGACGGGTTTTTCCACCTCGGTTTTATTAGATTTATAGGTATTGATTGGTACGACTTTTTCTGGAGTCGGGGCTGCCATTTCACCGCTACTCATGCTGCCGTCAAGATGATAAAGATGACTAATAACTAATTCGGCCCGTTTTTCCTTAAAACCTTCGGGACGATCGATCATTTGCATGGAGAGACGGCCTTCCAAAATGACCTGATCACCTTCATTATAGTTCTGAGCGACTTCTGAGGCTAAATTTCCCCAAGCTACGGCCTTTAAATTAGCCGGGGTTGCCTCGGCACGATTGGGAGAAAACTCGACTAACATTTGAGCGTAGGGAGTTTGATTATCTTGGGTATAACGTAATTCGGGACGACGGACAATTTTAGCCATTAAAATGCAACTGTTCATGGTCGGAAATCAGTCTGAATTTTTCTAATAGCACCATTGTACTGAAAAAGTACAATGATCACCACTGTGGAGGTTAGGGAATTTTATGGGACTCTGGTTAAGAAAAAATCTCTTTAACACTTGGTACAACGTCATCTTAACCCTTGCGGGTCTATTTCTCAGCCTCTGGGGTGGCTTAAGTTTTCTCGATTGGGCGATAAATCAGGCAAAATGGGCTGTAGTGACGGAAAATATCGGTTTATTTCTGGTCGGTCGTTATCCAGAGCAGTCAATATGGCGAATTTGGCTGATTTTAACGATTATTACGGCTTTATCACTGTTTTCTTGGCAATTAAACCAGGGTCGCTTCCCCGATTGTCCCGCTTTTCTCCGACGCTGGTGGGGATTGATCTGGTTATTGACTTTACCTTTAATTGCTTGGTTACTATTGGGGGGATTATTTTTAACGACAATCCCCCTCGATGATCTCAGTGGTTTAATCTTAACTTTATTAGTAGCGATCGCAAGTATGATTTTATCTTTCCCCTTGGGGGTATTATTAGCCCTGGGGAGACAGAGTGAATTACCGGCAATTCGTTGGCTATCTATTGGCTATATCGAATTATTGCGCGGGTTGCCTTTGTTGGGAATTTTATTCATGGCCCAGGTGATGTTACCCTTAATTTTACCCGCCGGGACTAGACCAGAACGGGTGATCAGAGCGATCGCTGGATTTACTCTTTTTGCAGCAGCCTATCTGGCCGAAAATGTCCGCGGTGGTTTACAAGCGATTCCCAAAGGTCAAATTGAAGCGGCCAAAGCTTTGGGTTTAAAACCGATTTTCGTTTTATTATTGATCGTTCTACCCCAAGCTTTAAAAGCGGTCATTCCCGCTATTGTTGGTCAATTTATCAGTTTATTTAAGGATACTTCTCTACTGGCAATCGTGGGACTGGTGGACCTCTTGGGTATGGCAGGATCGGTTTTGGCTAATCCGAAATTTATCGGCGATTATCCAGAAGTTTATCTATTTTTGGCGTTTATTTACTGGATTTTCTGTTATTCTATGTCCCTAGCCAGTCGTAGGTTAGAACAGCGTTGATTGGGGTGTGGGAAGTTTTATCAGTGAACAGTGAAAAGTGAACAGTAAACTGAAAACTCCCATCTGATCACTGATTACTGATCACTGATAGATGGCTACCTAGCTTTTTGTCATAAATATTGATATTATTTAAGAATCAGCAGCAATTTATGGTAAATATATTTATTTAGGAGAGGGAGAAAATGGCTGGATTCTTTGGCCTGTTTGGCAATAAGACGAAATACGTCGATGAACCGATGGATCTGAGCGCACCGGAACCGAAAGAGGCTTTTTACTTGGAACCCGATGATGCTAAAACTCTCGGTGATATCGACTTTATGCGGACACCGATCACGATCCGACGTACTTTCCCGAAAACTGCCTCGAATAAAAAGGGTGGCGAATCGATTAAACAGATTTCCTCTATGGAAGTCAGCAAAGTCACCGATAACGGTATTGTGGCAAAATCGGCGACTTCCGAGGCTAATGGTAACGGTAACGGTACTAATGATAACGGTCGTCGCACTAACGATGACAGTATCAATCCTTTCCTGAAAATGGCCCGCGAAATCAAGAAATAGTATAGTAAGGCGAGCATTGGCTACCCTTGAGATCAAACTTTGGTGGGGAAAGCCCACCTTTTTTTATGACCATTATTAACGGAAAAACCAAGTTATTAGGCGTAATCGGCGATCCCATCGGCCATACTCTTTCTCCCCTCATGCACAATGCCGCTATCGATGCCTTGGGGGTAAATTATGTCTATCTTCCCCTACCTATCGCCCCGGAAAATTTGGCAACTGCGATCGCTGGCTTGGCTGCCATTGATCTACAGGGTTTTAGCGTTACGATTCCCCATAAATTAGCAATTATTCCCTTATTATCGCAAATTACCGAGAAAGCAAGGCTAGTAGGCGCAGTTAATACCGTCTGGCGCACGGAAACCGGTTGGCAGGGAACGAATACCGATGTGGATGGTTTTCTCGCACCCTTGAAATCCCTTGACAAAGATTGGAGTCGGGTGAATCCAGTTATTTTAGGCAATGGCGGCGCTGCCCGGGCGGTAGTGGTGGCTTGCGCCCAGTTGGGCTGTGGCAAAATTCATGTGGTAGGACGCAATCAAAAGAAATTAGATCCTTTTAAAGAAAGTTGGGCGAATACAAGCCTCTATGACCTCCTAGAAGTGCATAGCTGGGACGAATTAGAGGGGCTGGTATCCACCACAGAACTCTTGGTTAATTCTACCCCGATCGGAATGTCCCCCCAGGGCGAACAATCCCCAGTTGAGTTAGAATTATTAGACCTTTTATCCCCATCGGCGATCGCCTACGATCTAATTTATAATCCCCGGCCGAGCAAATTTCTCCGGTTAGCCCAGACTAGAGGGATAAGAATTATTGATGGGTTAGAAATGTTAGTTAATCAGGGAGCGATCGCACTAGAAATCTGGTTAGGTCAACCCGTCCCCGTCTCGGTGATGCGGGAAGCTCTGTTAAAACAATTCTAAATGCTAAAATCCTATTTCTGGCTTTATTTATGCCCCCTTCTAGCTCCTTTTGGAAAACTCTGAATAACTCGATTCTAGTACGCTATCTATTATTATTTGGCTGTGGCTGGAGTCTAATTATCTTAATTAACTATTTCTACGGGATGATCGCTATTTTTACCGGTTCGGCAGTCCTGGCCGCTCTATTAAATTATCCCGTGGTTTGGTTATCCCGTTATCTACCGAGAGGACTAGCCATTGCTATTACCACCCTAGTAGCTTTTATCCTCCTATTTAGATTAGTCACAGGCATAGGATTAGAAGCGGTTAATCAGGGGAGAGGACTACTATTCAATCTTACCGATGCCCTTGGTCAAAAAGATTTTTTACCCTTTCAAGACTTTCTCGATCGATTAGATTTGAATAAAATGGTGGGAAGCTTACAAACCGGTTTAGCCACGGGTTTATCGATCGTACAAGGAGTTTTTTCCAGTGTCTTTACGGTCATTTTCGGGGCGGTGATCAGTGTTTATATGCTCATTGATGGTGATAAACTCTGGCGAAGTTTTTTGCAACTTCTCCCCCTAGCATACCGGGAGCGTTTTGCCAAGTCTTTTCGACAAAGTTTTCTGGGATTTATTCGCGGGCAACTGTTGTTAATGCTCTTTTTATCGGTGACAAGTTTCATAAGTTTTTCCCTATTAGGAATCAAATATGGGCTAATTTTAGCGGGTATTCTCGGTATTATCGATGCTATCCCGGGTATCGGGGCAACCCTGGGCATTTTGTTGGTAACTATCTTGACTTTTACCTCCCAGGGACTAGCAGTTGCCGTTAAAGCTTTTATTGTCTGTGTTGTCTTGGTGCAAATTCAAGATAATATTATTCGCCCTAAAGTTATGGGCAATGCCCTAGAATTAAACCCAGTAATTTTATTTTTATCCCTCTTTATCGGCGAAAGAGTTGCGGGATTATTAGGGGTTTTTCTATCCATTCCCATCGCCGGGATGATCGCGATCTGGATCGGTTCAAGTGAAGAAAAACAAATAACAGCTTTAGAGGAAAATCAGTTAGGAGAAAGTCAAGAGAATTAAGAGCCGATCCCCAGTCTCTACTATACAATTAGGGAAATTTGTTATCCACAACACTCGATCGCTACCTATGGAAAACTTAGATTTAAAGAAATCCTCGCCCCTCTTATTTATCTCACCGTTTTTTCTCTGGGGAACAGCGATGGTAGCGATGAAGGGTGTTATCCCCCATACCACCCCCCTATTTATGGCGGGAATTCGCCTTGTCCCCGCCGGAATGTTAGTTTTAATAGTAGCTTGGTTTTTAGGTCGTCCTCAGCCCAAAACCCTGCAAGCGTGGCTATGGATTGCCCTTTTTGCTCTGATGGATGCCACTCTTTTTCAAGGTTTTCTGGCATTGGGATTAAATCGCACCGGGGCGGGGTTAGGATCGGTAATTATTGACTCGCAACCCCTAGCGGTGGCTTTAATGTCGAGTTGGCTATTTAAAGAAGTTATCGGTGTCTGGGGATGGTTGGGATTGGGTTTAGGAATTGGGGGAATTAGTTTAATTGGCTTGCCCGATCAATGGTTTTATGACTTTTTTGGACAAAAAGCGGTAAATATTGACTTTAGCTGGCAGGAATTACTAAATAGCGGCGAAATGCTGATGCTTTTGGCTTCCCTATCCATGGCGGTGGGAACAGTCTTAATCCGGTTTGTCTGTCGTCATGCGGATCCCGTCAGCGCCACGGGATGGCACATGATTTTAGGGGGATTGCCCCTATTTTTAGCTTCAGGTTTCAGAGAATCCCATCAATGGCAGAATATCGATTTCAATGGTTGGTTAGCTTTAAGTTATGCCACTATTTTTGGTAGTGCGATCGCTTATGGAATATTCTTTTATTTAGCCGCCAAGGGCAATTTAACCAGTTTAAGTTCTTTAACTTTTTTAACTCCGGTTTTTGCCCTCACTTTCGGTAATTTATTCCTCGGTGAGATGTTAAGTGTATTGCAATGGGTGGGGGTATCTTTAACCCTCGTTAGTATTTATTTAATCAATCAAAGGGAAAGAATCGCCCCACAATTGCGGGCAATTTTTGCTAATCTTTCCTCACTTATACCCAAAAGCAACTAACTCAAATTCTGTCCGAATTACCTCGACTCTGGCAAAATTTGCTTCTTGTAATTTTTGGGTGAGATTTTGAGAGGTAAAACCGGTTTTATGAGCCATATAGGGCATCCCAGGCACTTCTGTTCCCATGCCGTAAAACATCCATAAAGCACGCACGGGACCCCCGGGAGAAATATATAAAGGTTCATTTTCCATATCGCCTCTAGCGACAAATTCGGCGGCAGTTTGCATATCGGGAACCACGATCATCAAAAAGCCTTCGGGTTTAAGAATGCGTTTAAATTCCCCTAGGGCGATGGGAACTTCGTAATGATAAATATGTTCTAAATTATGACTAGAAAAAACCCCATCGACGGAGTTATCGGGAACGGCACTTAAATCGGTAATCGTTCCTAAAATATCGGGGTTAACAGCGGTGTTTATATCGAGGCGAATTTCTTGCCAATTGCCATCGCGGAATAGTTGGGGTAGAGCTTCGGGATTATAGGGACCACAACCCACATTTAAAACCAGTTTTTTCGGGGATTTTAGCGGTGTTATCCCCCGGGGAGCATTCCAAGCTAATAAACAAATATT
Source organism: Microcystis sp. M113S1 (assembly GCF_020246945.1). Classification (NCBI taxonomy): domain Bacteria; kingdom Bacillati; phylum Cyanobacteriota; class Cyanophyceae; order Chroococcales; family Microcystaceae; genus Microcystis; species Microcystis sp. M113S1. Next base: position 16,613 of record NZ_JADBSA010000411.1, read on the forward strand.
TTTGAAACCAAGCAAACCGTGATTAGCGACTTGATCATCTAAAATTATCTGGGCTTGGGGATGGGTTTTAAGAAAATCTTTTATTGCTTGTTGGAGAGCAGGATGCTGACATTTATTGATAATAATTAAAGCGGAATCAGACCAGAATTTTTGGGCTAAAAGTAAGGAGATCAAGAGCGAACGATAGTCTTCGGCGGCATCGTAGTAATAAACTCCCAGCTTTTCTTCACTGTTTAATTCTTCCAGATCATCGAAAAAGTTTTCCGTTTCTTGATCGCTTAAAAATATCTGTTCTGATAGTCGAAAATCCTCCAAATCCTGAGATAATATAGTTAGGTTTTCTCCCGATGGATCGTATTTAAAAAAAGCTTCCACGCCATAACCGTGGCGATCGCTATTATTCCAGAAAGCGGCGACTAAACTACCGCGACGAAAACAACCCACTTGACAGTAAACCTCGTCCTGTTGCAGACAGGCAACGGCTAGATTGAGTAGGGGAAAGAGATTGAGATCGGTATAGGAGGCGTTTTTTTGGCTTAAAAGGGTTAATTGCTCGGAAATAGGCGACATTAAAGGCGATCCCCAATCCTGATACTGTTGGGGCAGTTTTTCTAAGAATTGCTGTAAATCCATACCTTGGCTCTTGTAAAAGTGACGATCCTCACCTCTAATCATAGATCGTTAAGCTAAGACGTATTTAGGGTCTGCTGAAAAAGTTTTTCGGTGGGGGTAGGGGGTAGGGGGTAGGGGGTTGGGGGTTGGGGGTTGGGGGTTGGGGGTTGGGGGTTGGGGGTTGGGGGTTGGGGTGTGGGGTGTGGGGTGTGGGGTTTTACCCATTTTCAGATGGTCGATTACCTAATTTTCGGGGAAAAAGTCCCTGAATTTTCCCCCCAATCACTGCAAGGGTCGGCACTTTTTGAGGGAAAAAAAGTCTAAAAATATTATCCAACAAGGTTTTTAGATTTATTCAGCAAACCCTATTTAAACCGCTTATTTTTAGATTAGCCGAATCTCCCCCAATCCCTTTACTGTTTTTTGCATGAGTGCCTCTTGCCTCGTCTGGCCCAAGCAATTTAAATTACGAACAGCTTATCTTAGGGATGAAGTCAGCGCCTTAATTGTCAGAGAATGCTAATCTGATCTATCAGCCCATCAGCACAAGTAGAGGAACTTCTGATATGCCCGACAACCGCTTCCAGATCAAATTTTGGGGAGTACGGGGGAGTATTCCCTGTCCTGGTTCGGAAACCGTTCGTTATGGTGGTAATACTTCCTGTGTGGAGATGCAAGTCGGTAGAGAAAGATTAATCTTTGACGGTGGTACGGGGTTACGCGCCCTAGGACAGTCTTTGATGGCAGAAAGTCCAGCGAAAGCCCATTTATTTTTCAGCCACTCCCATTGGGATCATATTCAGGGTTTTCCTTTTTTTATGCCCGCTTTTATCAGGGGTAATACTTTTAAAATCTATGGGGTTCCCTTCCCCAACGGGGCAACCATCAAGCAAAAATTACACGATCAGATGTTACATCCTAATTTTCCCGTGCCTTTGCAGATTATGCGGGCCGATTTAGAATTTTATGATCTAGAAATGGGCGAAACCCTCCACTGTGGGGATGTCACCGTCGAAACCCGTCCTTTAAATCATCCAGGAGACGCGGTGGGTTATCGGGTAAATTGGCAGGGTTTATCGGCAGCTTATATTACTGATACCGAACATTTTCCCGATCGCCTTGATGATAACGTTCTGGCTTTGGCTCGGCAAGCGGATGTCATGATCATTGATGCTACCTACACCGATGAGGAATACAACGATCCTAAGTATTCTAAGGTGGGTTGGGGTCATTCCACTTGGCAGCAGGCAGTCAAAATCGCTAAGACAGCGCAAGTTAAGCAGTTAGTTCTATTTCATCACGATCCCGCCCATAATGACGATTTTCTCGATTGCATTGGGGAACAGGTAAGAAGGGTTTTCCCTGAAACTATTCTCGCCCGGGAAGGCCTCTCGATCGAACTGCGACCGGGAGATGATCAGATAGATGAAGTGTAATCTAAATAGGTAGGCGTTAAAAATTATCAGATGCCCCCCTTATTAAGGAGGATCCCCCCGCCTATCGGCACCCCCCTTATCAAGGGGGGCAGGGGGGATCGAACCTAAAATCCATTTTTAATTTAATTATAACCAGCTACTTAAGTCACTGTTCCCCACTATGAAGATAACTGCTGTGGATGCTCAACAGCTTATCCCCGTGAGCGCAGATAAGATAGAATGGTATAACTTGATCTGGGATTTTCTCTGGTGCTATATTATCAAAATGTCCAATCAATCCTCACCTAACTCTAGGGAAATACAAGCAATTTTTGATCAGATCGCTCCCGAATATGACCGACTCAATCAAGAATTAAGTTTAGGATTACACCACGTCTGGAAATTAATGACAGTCAAATGGTGTCAACCCAAAAAAGGGGATTTTGCCCTCGATAGCTGTTGTGGTAGCGGCGACCTGACTAATCTATTATCAAAACAAGTGGGTAAAACTGGCCAAGTGATCGGACTAGATTTTTCCCCACAACAATTAAAAATCGCCCGTCAACGTTTTAGCGCCACTAATATTCACTGGATGGAAGGGGATGCCCTCAATTTACCCTTTGCCGATTCTAGGTTTGATTGTGCCACTATCGGCTATGGATTACGCAATGTGGTCGATATTGCCCAATGTCTGGGGGAATTATACCGAGTCCTGAAACCGGGTGCTAAAGCGGCGATTCTTGACTTCCATCAACCCACCGAAACCATAGCCAAACTATTGCAAAACTGGTATCTCGATCATATCGTCGTTCCCGCCGCCGAGCGCTACGGCTTAACTGACCAGTACGCTTATATTAGTCCTAGTATCGATCGCTTTCCCCAGGGCCGAGAACAGGTAAAATTAGGCTATCGGTCGGGATTTTCCGGTGCCGTCCACTATCCACTCCTAGCAGGACTGATGGGAGTGTTAGTCTTAAAGAAATAACTTACTCACATTTGCGTTTATTTTTTGCTGCTAAATTGAATCTCGCTACTCTTTGGACATGGAGCTTACCGCCGATCGCGGGGGCAATTATTGGCTATTTCACCAACGATGTAGCCATAAAAATGCTGTTTCGTCCCTACAAAGCTATTTATATCGGTAAGCGTCCTCTTCCCTTCACCCCGGGGCTAATTCCTCGCAATCAAGATCGATTAGCTCTGCGGGTATCGGATACGATCATGGGTTCCCTGTTAACTCCCGAGGAATTACAAAAACTGGCTAAACGACTCCTCGACACCGAAAGGGTACAGGGGGCGATACTCTGGCTGTTACAATTAGCTTTAAAACAAATAAAAGGCGATCGGCAAGCAAAAACAGCCGAGATTTTGGCGGCGATTCTTCACGATTTATTCGGGGAATCTTTAGCGAGATTACTAAAAGTTTTAGCCCGACGGCAGGACTTTTTAGAAAAACAGATCAATCAAATTTTTGATCGCCTAGTCTTAGAATTTTCTCTCAGTGAACAACAGGCCCGACAATTCTCCGATTGGCTATTAGAAACTGTCCTACCTGCTGATGTTATCCGTCTAGCTTTAATCGATTTTTTAACCGATCGCAATATTCAAGTTATCGATGAAGGATTTCGGGAAAAAACCAGTGGAACCTATTGGGTAGTAGCCAATTTATTCGGTTTACGCAATGCCCTCGCCCGCTTACGCACTTTTTGCCTTGATGAAAAGGATTTAGCTAATACCAGAATCAAAGAATTATTACTATCTTTAGAGATGCGTAATCGTCTGAAAAACTGGTTACAAAGTATCTCTTTACAAAATTTACCTATCTCCACCGTCAGACAATTGCGTAAAACCACCAGGGATACGGTGCGAATTTATATTCAAGAAAGTGGCGAACAATTTCTGCAAGATTTTGGACAAACGATCGACTGGGATCAAATCGCTAATTTAATTATTAATCGTCTGCAATCCTCGGTGTCAATGACTACATCATTAGGGGTAATTAGTCAAGAGTTAGCGTTAATTTTAGAGCGTTATTTAGAGGAAGATTTAGAGAAATTAGTCGCCCAAATTATCCCGATTCTCAACATCGATCAGGTGATCCGCGATCGGGTAAATGCCACTTCCCCCGCCGATCTGGAAAATGCTATTCAAGGCATTGTTAAACAAGAATTACAGGGAATTGTTAATCTTGGTGGTATTCTCGGTCTTCTAGTTGGACTAATGCAAACAATTATTTTAATCGCACAGAATCCGGGGTAATAATTGGGGGGTTAAACTAAGTTAACCCCCCGGAATCATTGCGTTTATTTTTAAGGTAAAATCAAAAAACTTCCCTGACAGAAAAGAGTTTGATCGTCGAGAATAAAAGATTTAATCTCCACATCTTTGCCTAAATCGACGGTAAAAGGTTGCAAATCAACAGATAAATCTGGGGCTAAACCTTGCCATTGTCGGGGACTAATCCCTAAAGTGCGGGCATCTTCTAAGGCAATATCGGCACTAAAAATTACTTCTGCACCTGTTTCTCTATGGCCGAGAAGACAGAAATAACCCTGATTTAGGAGAACATTTTTCCAGTTAAAACGCTGTTGTGAGATAATTTCTCTGGCGTTAACAACTCCGTTATTTTCTAGGGAAAAAATTAGTAAATCCGCAAAAGCATTAACTAAAATAGTCGAGGCGATCGAATTATTTAAATCCTGCTCGTTAATTTCCACCTCACCGCTAACCCGAATAGGTTCCAAAATTTTTAGGGGTTTCCCTCGCAAAACCTGCCCGATATTAAGACGAATATTTTCCCCTCTTAATTGCGCTTTACCTAGATGTAAACCTTGATAAATCGCTTTTCCTACGGCCAAAAATACCCCAGGGATATAACCGCGCAAAATTTGCCGATCATGACCGTGCAGCTGCATTTCTAAATCTTCTATCTGTTCTACTTGCGATCGCAAGAACAGGCGTACTGCTGGCGGCAAAACCTTACTAATAATCTCACTTTGAGTATTGACCCACATAAACGTTATCTCACTCACTCCACAATGTTTTTAATTGTAACAGAGCTAGATCGATCAAACCTTGACATCCTCACCGCCGTAAACGGACGGTGATTCCCAAACCTCACGATTTAGGTTTCTGCTTCTTTCCCTTGCGGGGTTTCGCACCTGCCTTAACAGATTTACTCTGTTCTGGTCTTATGGTCGCTCTACAGACTGACA
>NZ_JADBSA010000412.1:0-16565 GCF_020246945.1 Microcystis sp. M113S1
ACCCTTATATAGAAAGGCATTTAGCGATTTTTGTCAATTGTTTTTGATCTAGAGCGAACTAATCAATTAAATCTCTTGCCAGATAAGGATTTAGTCGATTTATGCCCCCCTATCGAACCATACCAAGTAACGAAGAACCAAAACTATTAATTAATCTACCATCTTTGACTTGCCAAAGTTTGACCGTTTGATCATCACTTGAGCTGGCTAATAGTTGACTGTCAGAGCTAAAGACAACAGACCAGATTCTTCCTTGATGACCTGTAAAAGTCCGCAAAGATTGAGTCATATCATCTTCAATAGACCAGAGTTTAATAGTTCGATCTTCACTACCAGTTGCTATTAATCTTCCGTCAGGACTAAAAGCGACTGATAATACCCAGGCCTGATGTTCCTCAAAAGTTTTCAGACAAAATCCTCTCGGAACTGACCAAAGCTTAACAGAATTATCTCCACTACCACTCACCAATATTTGACTATTGGGACTAAAAGCGATCGCCCACACTCGCTTTTGATGTTCTGGGGAAAAAGTGTACTTTTCATCTGTTTTGATATCCCAAAGTTTAATGGTGTTATCGTGACTGGTACTAGCAATCAATTGACCATTCGGACTAACCGCAATTTGATATAATAAAACCCAATAATCTTTTTCTTGTAAAATTTTAATCACCTCGCCACTTTCCCCTGACCATAATCTAATCGTTTGATCTCCACTTCCACTTATCAATGTTTTTCCATCGGGACTAAAAGCTACTGAACAGATCCAGTCAGTATGACCATTAATCTGTTGAAGACATTTATGGTTTTTGATAGACCATAATCGGATCGAACGATCTATAGAACCACTCAAGATATATTGACTATCGGGACTGAAAGTAATTGATGATAACCGATTGCCATATCCCCTAAAACACTGAAGACATTTTCTGGTTTTAACTGACCATAATCGCAGGGTAAAATCTTCACTCCCACTGGCTATATATTGACCGTCCGGACTAAAAGCAATTGACCAGATCCAGTTTTCATGTCCTTCTAAAGTAGCAATATTTTGATATTTTCCTTCTATAATAGACCATATTTTAATGGTTTTATCCCCACTACCACTGGCTAGAAGTTGACCATCGGAACTAAAGGCAACTTGCCAAACCCAATCTTGGTGTCCTGTAAGAGTATGGAGACATTCTCCTGTGTCAACTGACCATATTTTGATGGTTTTATCAGCACTCCCACTGGCTAAAAGTTGACCATTTGGACTAAAAGTAACACCACCTACTCGTTCTTGATGTCCTTCAAGGGTGTGGAGACATTCTCCGGTTTCAACTGACCATATTTTGATGGTTTTGTCCTCACTTCCTGTCGCTAAAAACTTACTATCAGCACTAAAAGTAACTGATCTAATAGGAGCATGATGTTTTTGAGAAGGATCGGGCAAAGAGTGACAATTTATAGATATATCTGTTATAATAGACCAAATTTTTACAATTCCGTCTTGTCCCCCACTTGCTAGTAACTGTCCCTCGGAATTTAATGCTACTGACCACACCCAGCTTCCGTGAGCAGGAAAACTTTTGCTTAATTCTAATTTTCCGTCTTGTTTGACTTTCCAGAGGTAAATCATCCCATGACTGTCACCAGTTGCTAAAAGATATTCTCTTTGAAGATAGCGATCAAACTGACTACAAGAAATTGATAAAATACTGCCACAGGTTTGAGGAAAAATACAATCAGAGAACTGTGAATATGAAAAATCTACTTGGTTGAGTCTAATGTTTGATAAATCGACTTGTCGAATAGGGATATGGGAAAAATCGTAGTCTCTTAAATTACCTTTTTTCAGTATATTAAGTAAGTTAATAATATTGCCAGTAATGCAACCAATTTGTCCAGAAGGTTCATGTTTTAATGTCTTTAAACACTCAATTAGTTGGCTTTCCACATTATTTTCTTGAAAATTATGGATTAAGTTCTTAATTATTGGGTGTAAAATAACATTAATTTGAATCTTTCTTACATAATCTGGAACAGTAGTTTTAGTCAGGGAGTTACTTCTTAATAATTGGAAATTTTGAGTTTTGATTTCTTCTGTTGCTATGGTAATAATTTTTTGAGTGAAATATTCAATCAATAAAGGATGTAGTGTAAAGTAGTCATCTTCTTTATATAAGAGAATTTTGGTAGATAATGTTCTAATTCCTTCTTGAATATTTTTACCGTCAGGTTCAATGATAATATTGTGTTTTAGTTCTGACAAAGAAACTGGATTTCGATTAATCGCTAACTCAAAAAGAATCGCTTTTTCTAAATCAGATAGTTGCTGAAAGTAAGAATTAAAAATAAACTCAATATCTTCTATAAGAAGATTACCTTTTTCTAAAAAATCCGAGAGGTTATTATGATTAACCTGTTGAATATGAAGAGCGATAGATTTGATAAATAAAGGATTGCCATGACAGACTTGTTGAATTAAAAATTGCCATTCATCCTCTGTACCATGAAAGGTGTCAATATCTCCAAAAATTTGCTTTCCAGTTTGATAGTCAAGTCCCTGTAACTCCAGGAAATAGGTTGAAGTCTTATTTCCTGCTAACGATTCAAGTTCTTGAGGAATTTTTCGACTGGTTATAATTAAACAGCTGTTGTGCTTTGACTGACCAATTGCTTGTAAAATTTCCCTATATTCTCCATAGTTTTCATGCTCAATAATGGCATCAATATTATCTAAAAATAATAAACAACGATATTTGGCTAGTATCTTGATCAATTTTACCAGTTTTATTTTAAATTTATCTTCTGTCTTGAAACTGATATTTTGGGAAATAATATTGCCTGTATTTTCAAGAAATTCTAGGGATAAAGGAGGATTCAAAAAAGACCAATAGATAACATGGTGAAATTCCTCTTGAATTTGCTCAATCAGTTTACAGACAAGAGATGTTTTTCCGATTCCTGCTATTCCTAAAATTCCGATAATTTTACACGGGGGACTATTTTGAAAAAACTTTTGTTTTAATAATACCAGTTCTTTCTCTCTGCCATAAATCTGAGAAATATCAGGAATCAATCCGAAATTATCATAATTTATTTCTGTTTTAATTGATGAGTTTTGAGGACTGGGAGATTTACGCTTATCCCATTCTTCCTCAAATTTTTTCAAATTTTCTTCTGTCGATGAATGCCAAAGATTTAGGGTAAAGTGCAAATTTGCCGTGCCTTTAGTTTTGACTCTATTATCTATTAGTATTTTCCATTCTTGTAAAACCTTAAGGTCATTTCTCATCTGTTCAACAGTAATGGTAGCCCCTAACTTTTGCTTAGTAATTCCCTGACAAAAATCTGTTAATATTCTTAAAGTTGTGTTGACAATTAGCTTAGGATGTGATACACCTTCTTCGAGCCACCTGACGGATAGTTGATTTGACCAATACTTGTGATCTCGTGATTCCTTATTAACATGAGTTAATAGTCTTTCTAAGAAGAGCAAAATTCTTTTTTTGACGGTAGGACTGGTATTGAGATTGGGCATAGTCTAAAATTTCACTTTTTAGGATTATAGCTTGATAATCTATTCACCGTCAATTAAGTTAAGTGTTAAAAAAGTTAATACTTATGGAACTAGATTGACAAATAATCGGATAAAGATTTAATCGTCAGGAAATTTTTGGGGATTAATTGATCTCCAATTTGTATAGAAAGCTTAGTATATTGGGGTCGTAAATCAGATTGAGAAGGGAGAGAAACATGATACATAGTCAATCGAAAAAATGGATCAAAATTAACTAAGGCAGAAATAGCTCCCTCAGAATGTTGAGAAGCATATTTTTTATTAATTGTATCATCAGTTAAGGAAAAGTAATCAAAACTACCCGGATGTCTATGCCATAGTCCAAGAACTTCTATGGGTTCTCGATAAAATCTGGCAATTTTGTTAGACAGGTGTTTGATATAAGCATTATCATACTCAAAATAGCCGGGACGAAAGATAGGATTTAGCCCCGAGTCTAAGGTTTCTAAAATATACCATTTATTAGGAGTTCTAATTCCTAAAAAAATGCCACCTGTTTCTGTTTTATAGCTTTCATAGGTTTCAGCCGCAATAGCTAAAAATGATTTCTGGGAAAAAATAGTTTTGATATTCTGGTAACTTGACATTGTTTTTATTCTCTTAGTTATTCATCTTTTTTCTTGTCTAAGATAGATATTGATTGGACATTCATTTCAAGAAAATTTCGTAATATAAATATATTTTTAGTTACAACTGCGATTGGCTTGTTGAATTAATCTGTGAATATTAGGTAATTCTGCCTGAGTTAAGCCGTAATATTCGATAGATCGATCATAAGAATGATAAGCTTGTTTAACTTCTTGTTTTTCTCGTTCTAAGAAATGTTCAACTTGTTGGGAATAGCGTTCAGCCTCTAAAGCATAATCTTTGGCTTTAACCAACTCCTTATTGGTTTTTTCTAAGCCTTGTACCTGTTTTTGCAAAAATTCTATCATTTTCTGATCGTCGTCTTCATGGGGGTCAAGATAACGACGGTTAAGGGTTTTGGCAGCCTCATCTTGCCATAGGCCTCGAATATCTTTACGATAGTCTTGCAGGCTGCGTGATCGCTGCTGCATCTTCCAGACAATATCTTCCATCGTTTTTTATCCTCCAAAAATCACTAAAATTGAAAGGGACGGTTGAATTCAATCAGACTTTCTACTCGATATTCTATTTCTCTTGTTACCCCAATTTCCAAACATTGAGCGGAGTCTCCTTGCTTTTCTGCTCCTTTAAAATCATTTTGGGCTTCTTCGGTGAAATTGTAAGCATTATTTACGGCTAAAGACATTAAATCTGCCATTTCTTGCTCATTGCTTGCCTCTAATTGCGCTCTATCAACTTCCCGTCTAGCGGCATCCGCATTTTCTAAACTGCGTTCGGCAAAACTCAGGGCATTATGGGCATAATTTAAAGTAATATTCGCCTGATAGACGGCTGTTTGAGCATATCCGATGGCATTTCGACAACAATTAACCCTAGCTTGCGCTCGTGCGACTTCTTCTCTTGCTGCTTTTTCTTCTTCAATGGCTTTATTTAAGCGTTGGACTGCAGCTTGAACCGCATTTTGGGCTTGACTAACTTTAGCTTGCTGACCAGAACAATTGGGCGCATGATATCGTCCATCTTTGTCAGTATAGCCTGAATTTTGGCAACTGGTGAGGGCGGATTGTGCGCTTTGTAATTCAGATTCTGCACTGCGTAAAGTAAATTCTGCTTGCTGTCTTTCGTTTATGGCACTTTGTAATCGGGCTTCTGCCCTTTCTAACCAAGCTAACGCAAGATTTAGCTGAGTTTGCCAATGATTTAAGGTTGATTGCGCCTGATTTTGGGTATTTTGAGCTGCTGTCAAATTTTGTTGAGCTTTTTCTAAGACTTGATAACAATTAGATAACAATTTAGTAACTTCATCATTAGCTTGATCAACTAATTTTTGATCATTTTTAGCCTGATCTTGAATAATCGAAGCATGATACAGGGCTTGACTGACTTTTTCTTCGCTTTGTCTTTGATGCCACGACATTTGATCTAGGGTATCACGGGTGGTTATTTTCCAGTATCTAAGTTCTTCAATTAAGTCATTGAGAAGGGTAATGAGAATACGCGGATCTTGAATAGTCATAATGATTAAGATTTATCGGGGATTTCTTGGAGAAAATTGAGGATTTTCTGAACTTCTAGCCTTGAATCTTCCATTTCTGCTAAGGTTCTTGTCCAAAAACCTGTAAATTCTTCGGCGGCTGATCCTTGAAAAACTTCATCAAGCGATCGCCATGCCGTATCGAGAAATTCCAATTCTTCACTTAAAATCAGATAATATTGGTTGAGTGCAGTTTGATAAGCTAAAAGGGCTGTTTTTCGGGAATTATCCACCGTTTAAATACCTCTCTAATACTTGTAATTTATGGTTTAAAAAATCATTATAGGTGGGAATTTGGCGACTATAATAATTATTAGTCTTTTCTTGCAAATCAAGCCACATTTCATCATGTTTTTGTCGTTTTTGGTCTTGCCAATGGGGGGAAAGATCCTCATAGGTGGTTTCCACTTCTCGCCACGCCGATTGAACGCGATCATGGAATTGTTCGAGGGTCTGTTGAAAGTGTTTGAGTTGTAAAAATGAGTCATCCATTGTTAAATTAAGCTTTAAGCTCTTTTGATCAAACTATTGGCAATTTTCTCTAGTTGTTGCTTAAATGCGGGGGTAGATTCCGTACTATAAGGTTTAAAAAGAGTAGTGCGATCGCTATCTATGTCCCGATAAAGGGCTTTAATGGGAACATCTCCATCTGCTTGTAAGCGTGAAGCTTGGCGATCACTAACAAAGGTAAAAGAATCATCTTCTGACATCTGTAAGGCGACTCTATGGCGAAAATAAGCTAAACTTCGCCGAATATCAAGAACATTAGAGAAAGCTTTGATCCCTGAAAAACTGAGGATGAGATGAATACCTTTAGTGGGTCCTTCTTTCAATAATCGCTTAATTTGAGTAGTTAAGTGACTTTCTGGGCTGTAAGACTGCTCATTACTCCGTCTTAAATCATCTACTCTATCTAATTCTGTCATGATGACAAAAATAGAAGGTTGAGTCATCAAGTCTGCTTCACTGAGTTGGTTTCTTTCGTCAAGTTGAACAATTAAATTGTTCAAAATTGCCGTAATAATTCGATTTTCTCGGTTAAATGCCGTCGTAAAGCCCAAAGGTTTTAGAACAATCTGACATACTTCTTCCAATGCTAAATGCCATTGTGTACCAGGTACACTGCGATCTACCACAACAAAACGAGTTTGTTGAAGATTGCCATTAATGGCAAGACTGGTCAAAATAGCCGATAGAATTCCATAACGGGCTGTATTATAGTCTCCACCGATAACTATAACGTTTTCACTGGGGCGACGGCGTAATATCAGCCTTGCTTGTTGCCTCACACTGAATTCTTGCCCTAGCCATGTTAAGAGAGGGTTTTCTGCACTAAACCAGTCAGAAATGCCTAATCCTCCTTTATAAAAAGGCATTCTCGCAATATTTTCCCATTCAGTAGGGGACAACCATTTACCGTAATCTAAAATATGGCGTAATTGAGGATTATCTGCTAAATTAGGCTGAGAATCTCCATCAAAAACCACTGCTTCTGTGTAATCTTCTGGGGAAAGTTGATGAGCTTTTTGAGATAAAGCGTTAATGATCATATCTCGGCGAGATTTTTCGATAAATGCCACTTTCCCAAAATAATTAGAGTTATCATCGCCACTACGGTCATTAATAACAATTTTCCCCGGCAAATCACAGGTCATTAATAATTGTTTTCCTCGTTTCCCAAATTCTGTTAAGGCTTGAATTTCTGTTTTTGACATCTGCATTCCCATTCTCAGGTGAATATTACCCAAAATTCCCGTTTGATTCCGCATTCCCTCAGCCCCAAACCTTTGGGAAGCGAGTAACATATGAATACCCGCACTTCGCCCCTGTTGGGCTAAAATCAGTAGTTGACTCGAAGCAGTATCCTCTTTGTCGTTAAAAAATAACTCCTGATATTCATCAATAATTAGAAGAATACGGGGCATTTTGCCCTCTGGTTGTCCTAGGCGGCGATAACCTGCCAATTCTGACACCCCTAATCTTTTAAATAAGGCGTTACGTCGTTCTTTTTCGGCGATTAATTCAGTTAAAACACTACGGGATAATTCAGGGGAGGAATGTAAGGAAACTACTTCGGTATGGGGCAAATTGCGATAGGGGGCTAATTCTACGCCATATTTGCCATCGATGAGATAGAATCTTAATTCTGAGGGATTATAACGAGTTGCCAAGCCTAAAATAAGCCCATGATACAGGGTAGATTTTCCTGATCCAGTCATTGCTCCTAGCATACCATGAGCGCATTGATGACCTTCGCTATCTTTACCAAACCAAATATTTAATTGATCAGAACTTCCTCTTCCACCGATAGGTGTGGTTATCCATTCTTCACTACTATAATTCCACCAATTTTGCGGATCAATGCCTACTATATCATCCCAATCTAATTTTCTTTCGGGGGGTTTAGCTTGTTTAACTTTATCAAGTAATTGTTTTTGTAAATCTGCTGCAGGAATACTATCCGGTTGAAATTGAAGTTGACAAGATGTTGCTGTATTTAATTGTTTGTTGAGATCAATATAAACGGCATTTTCAAATCCACTCATATTAATATCTCTAGGCAGATCAATATCTTGATTATAGTGAATAAATACATATTTTCCTGCTTCGGGTCCACTATTACCAATTTTTTGTAATTCTTCAATATCTCTACGGTCATATCGTTTAGGAAAATCTGCGACAAAAATGCCTTCAAATCTTTCATTGACTCGAATATCTGGGGGGAGTAAATGTAAGGCAGGAGACTGAGGATCTAAATAGGTTTCTTTGACGCGACGAATATCTTGAGTTACTTCTAATAAATCTCGATAAACTTCGCCACTATTTTCTCTAATTAAAGCTTCAGGAAGGGAACGACGCATTAAAAATGCACCCCCATTATTAACGGGATCGCAGAAAGTGTAACGTATTTGATAAGGAAGTAAAATAGCAGTACGAATCACAAGAGATTGCAGTAATTCTAGTCCCGTATTACGGGTATTATTGCCACAGCGAATAATAATAGTTTTATTCCCACCAACAAAAGGAGTAAATTCGGGAACACAAAAAGTATTATTGCTTGGTCTTTGTTCAACAAATTGACCGATACGAATTAATTCTGTATGCTCTAATGAAGATGATAATTTATCGGTAATGCTCCAAGTTTGCCAACGGGAATCTTGCCAACTTCCTATTATTTCCAATGGTTGCTGTTCTAAATAGGATTGAGTCGATAGATAGCTATCTTGGAGAAATTTTCCAAAATAATTAGGTAATTGTTCGCCGTTTAATTTACCATGATTGAACAAAGAAGCACAAAAGCTTAAATAGTTGGTTATGCGTTGACTACTTTGTTCAATTTTTTGGTTTAACCCTTCAATTTGTTGTTTCCAAAACATAAATATTATTCTCCTTGTTTAGATAATTTTAAAACATTTTTTTGAGCATTTAACTGATACAGTTGAGAAGAATTAGAGTCATCAGAGGAGTTACCTTTAATAAAGATAAACAAAGTAAACAACAAGAAAGCCCCTCCTACACCTAGCCCAATGATTAGGTTACGGGCTTTAATTTTTAAAGACTCTATATCATTTTTAAAGTCTTCTATGTTAGCCTTTTCTTGGTTAATTTTACGGTCTGTTTCTTCTAATTTATCTAGACAAGCTTCAATTTCAGCAGGGGGTAATTGTTGAGGAGTCAAAGGAGAAATAGTCGTGACTTTACTTGGATTACTATAATAGTTAGCAAAGCGTTTACTTAGGTCTTTTCGATTAGAATCAGCCCGATCATATTGTTGCCAAATTTGCTCTCTATTAGCAATCATACGAGCAATTGAATTTTGAATTGTTTTCATGTTTAAACCTCTGGGTTATTGTTAATTAATCAACGAGTTGAGGAATGGATAAATCACAGTCATGTAACCACATGGTTGTGCGTGAGGGTTGATAGAAAACTTGCCAAATTTTATCACCTCTATTATTGGTGTCAATAACACCTGTTAATGAGACGACTTGATCAACAATTAAATAACTTCCACGAGTCCCCTTTCTTGCGTCATAAACACGGCCATCTTGTCGAATAAAATGGTTGTTACAATATCCACTCCGATGAGGTTTAACAATAGCTACCACATTACGATAGTTATTTTCTTGATGACGATGCCATGTTTGAGCATTTACGGGTAAGATTAAGCTGGTTAGACTGACAAGATAGGTGAGAAAAAATAAATGAGTAATTTTCATAGTTTTTGCTAAATTAATGAAAAATATTTGAGGTTAATTAAGAGTTTTAGAAGCTTAATAACAATACATTTCATTCCAATTAGGAGTTAAGCTAGGATCAGAATCAATACAATCTCGTAGGCGAGTTTTGCCATTAGATTGAATAGCAAATTTTTGAATGTAATCTGATCCATGGGCAATAAATTTTACAGCAGCAATATCTTGACAATTAGACACGATCCTGTCGGCATAACTTTTCATTAAAATAAGGGAAGCCATAATGTTTGAAACAATCCTACCACTTCTTTGATCACCAGAGGCACCAGTATTATCTAAGTAAGAACTTAATAACAAAATCAATTCATCTTTTCTATTAGTCGGATTGCCCTGATTGGTTACAGTCCCTTTTTCTACTATCACCCTTCTAACTCCTTTAGATTCTATTTCATTAACCAGAGAATTAATGGTTTCTTGACAGCCAGATTGAGCTTTAACTGGTAAACTAAACCCTAGCTGAATCAGGATAAAAATAGATAAGATGAAGTTAATTTTTTTCATGATTTTCAATTCGCAAGATGGTCAATTTACGATAACATTACTTACTGTTAAGCTTGACTAATTCTTGGTGAATACTAAAAACAAGAATCAATGCTTCACAGAAAATTCGCAAGACTACATAACAGATAGTTAAATGCTAGGGAGGATTAAAACAGTCCAGTTAACCCCTCTAGCATAATCAGAAAAAAAACAACAAACTGTTTATCAAATATCTGCAATAAGTTGATTTAATTCATTAATCATTTTCTTTGCTTCTGTTCCTTCCCAAGGAACATGAGAATATGCTACAACTCCACCGCCGGTTGAACCAACAGCAATGACGGTCTGAAAAGCACTAATGATATTGGCAACTCCAAGTAGAAGTAATGGGAATCCAAATGATCTAATAGCACTAAAACCAACTAAGAGAAGGATTACGCCAACACATAGAAGCAAGAACTTGAACTCAGTTCTAGTTTTAATACCTGCTATGCTTCTTAATGGATATGTTACTTCATCTTGGCCTATAGGGATAAATAGGAGAAGATTGGGTTTTCTGGCGATTAGTCTCTTGTTAGTTAACCAAAAACGTGATTTTACAAAGAAAAGTATCAAGGAATAGCTAAACTCATACTCCTTCTGAACTGACTCACCGCTTCCTAATGGGGTGTCAAATTGCATCTTAAGCTCCTTTACTTGATGTTTTTTTGAATAACTGTGATGAGTACATAAGTGAAAAGTTACCCTAGATAAAAAAGGTATTTTATATTAAGGCAACGTAAGTTGTTCCCTAACCTTAGTTTGGTTAAAGTGCTAACTCTACCCTATCGGTTACTCGACAAAAGCCAGTCATCCCCTTATTTCTAAGTTTCGGCTGAACAGACCGCATCTAGTATGTCAGTATAGCTTGAGAAGAATTTGGGAATTTACCCAAACTGGTATCAATTTAAAATAGCCTCAAACCCTTATAGAGTAAGGAATATGACATCTAAAGCTGAGATCGACTTCGGGACACTTAAGGATATAGCCAATTTTCAGGATAATTTACCTTAAGTTCCCAAAATCTAGTATTTATCGGAAACCTATTAAGCTAGACTTCACACTGCAAACGCTTCCTTGTGTTTATGAAAAATTTGGTCAGCGTTGTGGTACTGATGCTTAATCATCGACTGCTCCAGTTCAATGAGATACCATTGACCAGCAAATGTTCCATATTTTAAGCAAACTTTTTCATTATCGTGTAGAGTGTGCTTAAATCCAAAACGTTCTTTATACAGTGCTTCAATCGTTTCGTCCCCTTTTAGATAAGTCGTGTAGGAGATTTCAGTGTGAGCAATATCATGTTTGTAAGTCAAGATAGCTCGAATCAATTGCTGATAAACAAGATAACTTGTTCCTATTTTGCCAGTTCCCTGTTTATCATATAGAGAGAGACTTTCGCCGACGCTTGTTACATTTTTGGGTAACATCAAATGCTTTCCTGTGTGTTTTCCTTCACAAAATGTGGCCAGTTGACAAGGCAAATAGTAGCCATATTCAGCCAGAGCATAGGTATAACGTGCAACACCGATTACCTGAGAGGGATTTTGTTCAGGATAGGCTAGAAAAATAACCGATTGGTGAGTAAATAAATCGTCGATTTCTCGGCAATAATTTTGCGAATCAGGATAGCGATTCTTGAGAAATAAGAAATAAGATTCTATTTCTGCCGGTGTTTCCGCTTCCTTGACCAGATAACCTTTGACCTTTGGCACATCAAAACAAAGTAAGGCTCTTTTGCGAAGAATCCAGCAGTTGCCAATGTTACTTAACACAATAAACCCAGCACAAAAAAACAGGCTCTTCACAGATTGCTCAATATTAGGGGTTTGGGATATATCATAGACAAAAAGAAAGCCGTTATCCTGTAACATTCTTCGGACAGTCCTTAAAGTGAATAGAGGATCTTTTTGTGTGTAATTTGTGGTCTTTAGCGTTTCAAAGGTTTGTGCCGTTGAATCCTTTTCCTCGTTTGGTTTTAAATCAAGCCAACAAGAAAGTTGCTCATAGTGACGCTCGCGTATTTGACCAATAAATAAGTGATTGACATCGACTCCATCCGACGACAGTAGCCGCACCGATGTAGATGATAATGAGGTAAACTGTTTACCATTGGTTTGGTTGATTATTTGAGAAATAGCCATTTTGCTACCCTTAGGAAGAGGACAACGAGCAATGAGGCTCTCTTCATTGGGAGTAAAGCGATAGAAATCCTTAGATTTTCTACGGAGAGGCAAGCAAAACGATGATTTTTGGGCGCAAAAAGTTAAAGAAGCTGGAATTAGAAAGAATTAGAAAGCTTGAATGGCTTCCTATACCTATAATTGAGCAAATAGCTGATATGTACTTAGTCAGATTGAGAGAAAGTTTTTCAAAAAATGAGAATTCCGGGGGATAAGTGATCAATAATAGAGAAATAAACTTATGTAGATTGAATAGAGAGCAATGAAGTTAAAACTCTCCGTAGCGGGACTTGAGCAAGTCAAAACCCGATGGGCGCAAAAACAAAAAGAAGGCTGGACTAGAGAGCATTTATGCACAGAAGCTAGTCAATTTGCTGAACCTGATAGGAATTGGGAGGAATTGTTCAATCTCCGAAGCTACGCTTTGAATTGCACCCCAGAGACTTTAGATCGATTTTTAAGGGATAAAACCATTCAATCGGAAGGTTTTTTCGCCTTTTGTCGAGCTTTGAATATTGACCCTTCAAAAGTCGCCGACCTAGATAATCTTTTGCAAAAACTGACTCAAAACATCGAGCCTATTTGGGTGGGGCGAGAGTCTCTTCAAAGTGATTTACTGGAAAAACTAAGAGGCGATTGTCGCATTGTGGTGATTACAGGAATAACAGGTATTGGGAAAACTGCCCTCACCTACAAATTGGCCTTAGCTTTGTGTCAAGAAGGTTTTCCTCCTGAACTGCCTATTGATTTTGATGGGTTTAATCAACCGGAGCATCAACAGTCGCAATCAGAAGCACAAAACTTTATCAGCACAGCTATTGATTTACTCAATCGTGGCGATGAACCTGTTACGGCAAGACAAGCAAAAAACCCAGAACAATTATTAACTCAACTGGTTAATCATCTGAGCAATAATCGTCGATTGATTTGGTTTGATTCAATGGAAAATCTTTTACAAGGAGAAAAACAAGATGGCAGTAATCGCTTTAAGGACCCCCTCTGGCGAGGGTTTTTTCAAAAGATATTAGAAGCCGAAGATTGTCAGACTCGAATTGTGATAACTTCGCAGGATAAGCCTGAAGATTTTGAAACTTTTAGTCAAGATCAATATTGGCATATTCAGCCATTAATGGGATTAGAAGATCAGGAAAGTTTACAGTTATTTGACCGTTTATTTCAACAAGCAGAAGTCGAATTAATTCTTCATGGACGTAACCTTGCTTACCTCAAAGAGATCGGAAAACTTTATGAAGGACACCCTCTTGCTCTCCGCTTAATTTCCGGTGATATTATTGAAAGACTGAATGGAGATATCGGCACTTATTATGAGGAAAATAAATCCCGATTTCGACGATTAAGAGAAATGATTGATGAAGCTCAAAAAGCCAATGCTGATGATTATTACAAAGTTAACTTAATGACCAAAAACTTACGAAAACAACTGTTAGAGGAGGAAATCGAAAGAACAATAGAGCGACTTGAAAACACTTTTGAAACTGCTTATTTATTGCTTATCTATGGTTCCACTTATTCATCTTTTGAACTTAAAAATGCGTGGTTTCAAAATCTTCAATTGTTTTCAGAATACGAGGAACAAGATTTAGACCTAGCTCTTTTTACCTTGTTTAACCGTTATTTAGTAGAAACTCAAAAACAACCGGGATATGAACCACATATCAAACAGCATAGTTTAATTCGCAATGTTGCTTTCAAGAAGCTAGTATCTACCCAAAGAAAAGAAGGAAACCCAAATCATGAATGATTTTAAATCTCCTCAATTAAGAGTTAAAGAACATTTCAAAAGTATTGATTTTACTGTTTTTGGAGAACTCGCTCAAGTTAAACAAAAAGGGGAAATTTTAGCGGCGACAGGAAGTCATTTTGAAAAAGCACATTTTGGCGCATTTATCTGGCATTTAATTGGTTATGAACGCCATATTAATGATAAAATGGGACAGAAGCTCTCTATTCAAGAACGGGCAAGTCGTTATGTGGAAGCATTTCTCTGTCTATGTCAATTAGGTTGGTACAAAGAGGCTAAATCTTTGTTTTCTTTACCTTTAGAAATTCATGATCCAACTTCTTTCCCCTTGCACAAGCAATTACGCATCTGGGGGCACTACGAAAATGCCATAAAACTGTGTAAGGGATTATTAGGAAATTTTGACGCTGAAACTGATTTTCTCTGTTTAAGTGAACTCGGTTATATGTATCGAGAATTAGGACAATTAGACCAAGCAAAAAATTATGCGGATAAAATGTTATCTTTAGCCGAGCGATTAAACAATACTCTTTGGAAGGCAAGAGTAAAAGTAAATATAGCCACAATTGATGGAATAAAAGGTGAATATTTAAACGCTGAAATAGGACTGAATGAAGTTTTAAATCTAGCCGAGATTCTTCCCGATTGTGACGAAAAATTTGAGATTATTAATGTTGCTTATTTAAATCTGGGTAATTGTTATGGTTATCAGGGAAAAATTGACCAGACTATTGCTTGTTTAGACAAATACTTAAAATGGGCAGAAAAAATTAAAAATCTTATTTATCAAGCAATGGCTTTACGAAATTTAGGAGAAGCATACCGGCGAATCAATGATTTGAATCAAGCTATATATTATACTCAAAGAAGTCTTAATTTATCTGAGCAACTAACCGATGAAGCAGGAATTATTTTCTCCTTGGGAAATTTAGCCTCAATTTATGGGCAACAAGCAAATTTTGAGGAGTCTGAAAAATACTTTAAACAACAAAAGAAAAGAGCTTTAGCTATTTCAGATGTAGCAGGTGTTGCCCATGCTTGCGCTGGACTAGGAGAAATTTATAGTATCACTCGAAAGGATGATCTAGCCTATCAATATCTTAAGCAAGCTTTAGATATTGCCCTCGATATTGGAGAACGATATATAGAGCTAGAGACTTTAATTATTTTGGCTGAATTTGAAGAAAAAACCCATGATCTTAAATCAGCTATTAATCACTGGCAAAAAGCCTTACATCTTTCTAAACAATTAAATATTCTCTCACATAAAGAGAACTGTGAACAAAATCTAGAAAGGTTGTTAAACCCCAACTAAGTTGAGACTGAGTAACGCACAGAAAACGGGTTTCTCCGAGAAACCCGTTTTCTACTCATGCACTCATGCAAAAGGGGGAATACATAATCAGTTTTTAATAACTGGATTTAGTATGACAAGCAACTCGTTGTCACCCCTTCAGCGGTCACACTAGATTGAAACAATCTGAATTTCCCTGACTAGGTGCATTGGTTTGGTTTGCTTTTCGGTGGTGATTAGTTCATCAGCTTGAATTTGTAGCGCAGCAGCAACATGAAGTGCATCCATCGCCGCTAAACCGTAAGTGCCAGCAATTTCATGACTCACTGCATCCCCCTCGACGTGCAGCAATTTCTTGTTCTATCTCGTCTTCATTGAGCAGTTGCAATCCAGCTGCGATTGCCCGATGTCGGATTTCCCATAACTTTTTGCTTAATGGTGTTTGGGGAATAAAATTAGATTGTGGTGCTGTTGTTTCTGACTTAGACTTAAGTATTTGAACAAATTGTAAAACTTTTTGTTGCTTTTCCGGTGTCAGTTCTCGCCATTGTTCAAGTAGTTCTTCTTCTTTACCCATAAATACCTCGCTCTTAAGTTATGAATTGTTTGCTTTTAAGCAATGCTCATTGTTGACATCCTCGCCGCCGTAAAACGGACGGCGATTCCTCACCACGCCACCTTTTTAGAATGGTCGCTGAATGGGGTTGACGCTTCACGGGATGCTGCTTCTTTAACAGAAGTCTTACGCTTTCCTCCACGTCCATTTTGTGTGTCCGAATGCCCTCCGGCCACTTTGAACAAGTCGAAAAAATCTCATGTTCCACCTTATTTCCTAGAAAGTTTTACTCGTTCAAGGCCGAATTTGAA